>JAKFUJ010000168.1 GCA_021732805.1 Betaproteobacteria bacterium
GGAGAGGATGAGAGCAGCACGTATTCGCTGATGCGAATCCGTGAAAAATAGAACGGGAGGAGATATGGGCGCGTACGCAGATTTGCATCGCCGGTCGATCACCGATCGCGAATCGTTCTGGGCTGAAGAAGCACAGCGCATCCATTGGCATCGGCCGTTCGACCAGGTGCTGGATTACAGCCGGCCGCCATTTGCCAAATGGTTTGTCGGTGGCCAGACCAATCTTTGTTATAACGCGGTTGATCGTCATCTGGCAACGCGCGGCGACCAGCCGGCGCTGGTTTACATCTCGACGGAAACCGACACTGAAAAAAGTTATACCTACAATGAACTGCATGACGCAGTAAACGTGATGGCCTCAGTGATTGCGGCGCAGGGGGTAGGCCGCGGTGACCGCGTGCTGCTTTACATGCCGATGATTCCCGAGGCGGTGTTTGCGATGCTGGCTTGCGCGCGACTGGGTGCGGTGCATTCGGTGGTGTTCGGCGGTTTTGCCGCGGCAAGTTGTGCTGCGCGCATCGATGATGCAAAACCGAAACTGATGATCACCGCCGACGCCGGCCTGCGTGGCGGCAAGGCCATCCATTACAAGCCGCTGGTTGATGAGGCCGTGCGTCTGGCAAAACACCCGCCACGACATGTGCTGGTGGTCAATCGCGGTATTGACAAGGAGTGGCAGCCGGTGCCGGGCCGCGATCTGTTGTATACAGCGCTTGCCGGCAATCATGCCGGGGCGCAGGTGCCGGTGACCTGGCTGGAATCCAGCGAGCCGTCGTACATCCTCTACACTTCGGGTACCACGGGCAAGCCCAAGGGTGTGCAACGCGATACCGGAGGCTATGCGGTGGCGCTGGCGGGTTCGATGCAGCACATCTACGACGGCAGGCCCGGTGAAACCATGTTCACCACTTCCGATGTCGGCTGGGTGGTTGGGCATTCGTACATCGTCTATGGCCCGTTGATCCACGGTATGACGACAATACTGTATGAAGGGCTGCCGATACGCCCCGATGCGGGGATCTGGTGGAAAATCGTCGCCGATCACAAAGTCAATGTCATGTTTTCTTCGCCGACCGCGGCGCGGGTGCTGAAAAAACAGGATCCTGCGTATCTTAAAAAATACGATCTGTCGTCGCTGCGCCATCTGTTTCTGGCCGGCGAACCGCTGGACGAACCGACGCATCGCTGGTTGCATGATGCAGTGGGCAAACCGGTGATCGATCATTACTGGCAGACCGAAACGGGCTGGCCGATCCTGTCGCTGGCGCCGGGTATCGAGCCGGCGCAGGTCAAATACGGCAGTCCCGGGTTCCCGGTGTATGGTTACGACCTGAAGTTGTTGCGTGAAGCGGATGCCACTGAGGCCGGGCCCAATGAAAAAGGCGTGCTGACCATCGCGCCACCGCTGCCGCCGGGTTGCATGACTACAGTGTGGGGCGACGATGCGCGGTTTGTCGAAACTTACTTCCGCACGTTTCCGGATCAACTGCTGTATGCCACATTTGACTGGGGAGTGCGTGACGCCGATGGTTACACCTTCATTCTCGGTCGCACCGATGATGTGATCAATGTCGCCGGCCATCGCATCGGCACCCGTGAAATCGAAGAGGCCGTGCAGGCGCATGCCAACATTGCAGAAGTCGCAGTGGTCGGCGTCGCAGATGCGGTGAAAGGACAGATGCCGCTGGCTTTTGCCGTGGTCAGGGATGCCGCAAAAGTTGCGACGGAGGCCGGACGGGTTGCTCAGGAGCAGGAAATCCTCGCAACCGTGGACCGTCAGCTCGGCGGCATTGCACGTCCCAAACGCGTGCTGTTTGTGACGCTGTTGCCAAAGACCCGCTCGGGCAAACTGCTGCGGCGTTCGCTGCAGGCGTTGGCGGAAGGACGTGACCCCGGGGATCTGACTACTATCGAAGATCCGGCAGCGCTGGAGCAGATCCGCAATGCCTTGCTCACTTGAGCGGGCTGCACAATCAATTAACAGGATGGACAGGATTAACGGGATGGGGAGAAGTTTTATGTATAAGCATTTGATTTTATTGATATTTATTTCATCGGGTGCATGGGCGGCAGATTATCCGACGCGACCGATACGCATGGTGGTGGCCTATGCACCGGGGGGCACGACGGATTTCACCGCCCGCGTAACCGCGCCCAAACTGACCGAACTGTTGGGCCAAACCGTTGTTGTCGACAACCGGCCCGGCGCCGGCTCCATACTCGGTTCCGATGTCGTGGCGAAGGGCACACCTGACGGATACACGCTGCTGATGGCTGATACGGCATTCGGCATCATTCCGGCGATTTACGACAAGCTGCCGTTCAATATGCAAAAGGATTTCGCGACCATTTCACAGATCATGAGCGTGCCCAATGCGCTGGTGGTGCATCCTTCGGTGTCCGCGCGCAGTGTGAAAGAACTGGTTGAATTGGCCAAATCCAAACCCGGACAACTGACGTTCGGTTCCGGCGGCGTCGGCACGCCGCTGCACATGGCCGGTGAGCAGCTCAAAGTTGCCGCCGGTGTCAATATGCTGCATGTGCCGCACAAGGGCGCAGCGCCGGCAATGGTGAGTCTGCTTGGCGGAGAAATCACCATGGTGTTTCCGACGCTGACGCTGGCAGTGCCACAGGTCAAAGCCGGCAAGGTGCGGGCGCTTGCGGTTACGAGTGCCAGGCGAGTCGCGATTTTCCCTGATGTGCCGACGACGGCGGAGGCGGGTTATGCAGCAGTAAACGCCACATCGTGGTTTGGCCTGGTCGCGCCGGCCAAAGTGCCGAAAGCCGTGCTCGGCCGCATCAACGCGGAAACGGCCAAGGTCGTCAAAATGTCCGATGTGCGTGAACGTATCGAAGCGCAGCACGGTGAAGTCATCGGCAGCACACCCGCTGATTTCTCGAAATTCATTGCCGCTGAAATTGCCAACTGGACCAAAGTCGCGAAGGCCGGCAATATCCGGGCGCAATGAGATTAACCATCGCCAATCGAAACAAACATCGCGCAATGAGCTTTGCCAAAACCCTGACAGTGCAGAATGTACGTAACGGTCTGGGCATCATCGCAAAACGGAAGTTTGCAGCCGGCGCCACGATCTGCCGTATCAAGGGCGAGGTCGTGACCGGTGAAGCGGTGTGGAGTTACTGGGATACGGATTCCCGACGCGGCAAAAACTGTTTTCGTTATGACGCCGATCACTATCTTGATCCCGACGGCGAGATTGGCGCCTTCGCCAATCATTCCTGCAATCCCAATGCCGGCATCGTCAAAACCGGCCGCAGGCTGATGCTGCGGGCGATCCGGTTGATTGCGGCCGGGGAGGAAATCACCCATGACTACTCGACGCTGCTCGGCGCCGATGATGTCTGGAAAATGAAATGCAACTGCGGAGAGACCGCCTGCAGGAAATTAGTCCGGAATTTCGGCAAGCTCCCCGCCTCGGTATTGCGTCGCTACCGGCGGCTGGGGATTATTCCCGATTACATAATCGAAACCGGCCGCTAGTCCGGCCAGGGACGCGACTGCCGATGGTCAGGCAGCCGATTTTGAAGGCGGTGCTGAGCATCCGGCATGGCCGCATTTGCAGATTTCATGCGGCCTGGATGTTTTGCAATAATGACTGCAGTAATCGCTGTTTTCGCGCGCCAGACATTGACATCCAGAATGCGCACATTTTCGTTGTTGCGGTTGTGAAGACATGAAATCCTCCTTTTCGCTTGTTTTTCATTTTCCGCAGTAACCAGTTGAGTCGCCAAAACGCGATCACTCAAATGCTGTTTCTACAGGGTGTTTTCAGAATCAGGATGGAGGGTTACCGGATTTTTCCTTGACTTCAGGCATGACTGTCGAGACGGGATCACTGACAGCCATGCTGTCTTGCAAACCGCTGTCGAGCATTTTTTCGAGCTCCTTGGGGTTGCGTTTGCGTGGTCCCGCAGGCGGTAAGGGTTTTTTCGGCCCGATCTCTGTTTGGGTTCGTGATTTGGTGTGCATGAAGTTCTCCGGTTTTTTATTCCTGAATTGTGTAAATTTGACTGGATTTTTCATGGGGCGTTCCATGCAATCAAGAGGACTTGGGTATTGTCGGGATTTAACGACATTGACTGCCTGCGAACGGGTGTTTCGGTAAAAATTACAATGACATTAATTGTCTATGGTGCTTCATGATGCTTCGAAATGACTGCCCATTTCATTTTTGATTTATTATCGGAGGCGGCGTTGGTGGCGCAATGACAACTGTACGGTTTCGTTGCGATAATCGTGTCCTTTAAATATTTGGAATTGGAAAAATAAAATGAAATCAACGAAAATTTTCGGGAATGGTTTTACTGTATTGATCGCGGTAATTTTGATTGCAGGTTTGT
>JAKFUJ010000362.1 GCA_021732805.1 Betaproteobacteria bacterium
GGAAGCCGCAACCAGCCAGCAGCAGCGTGCAGAGCAATGCGATCAGCGTTTTCATTGCGATTCAGCTTATCACGTTCATCTCATTGCGTTCATATCACTACGTTGACCAGGCGGCCCGGCACGATGATGATCTTTTTCACCGGTTGTCCGGCAATGAATTTCTGCACCTCGGCATGGGCCAGCACTGCAGCCTCAATCGCCGGTTTGGCAGCCTCGCGCGGCACCCGCAGGTCGGCGCGTTTTTTGCCGTTGACCTGCACCACCAGTTCGATTTCGTTTTCAATCAGTGCCGTTGCATCCGGCTCCGGCCAGGATGCCGCGAGGATGTCCTCGCCGTAACCGAGGTCGCGCCACAGCTGGTGGGTGATGTGCGGGGTGATCGGCGACAGCACGCGCAGCAGGATGGACAGGCCTTCGGCCATAGTTCCGGTCATTGCGATGCCAGCCTCTAATGCATCGTTACCCTCATGAGCCTTGATGGCACCAGGCGCCTTTTCAAGCAAGTTGAGCAACTTCATGCCGGCAGAGGCGACGGTATTAAATTGATGCCGTTCAAGATCGTAATTTGCTTGCTTCAGGACTGCGTGCAAATCTTTGCGCCAAGTTTTGTGCGCGGGTGGAATTTTTGACCAATCCAGTTTTGCCAAACTGGCCATGTGGTCTTTGCCAATCTTAATTTCGCTTTCATGGTCAACTGCAAAAGTCCATACCCGGCGCAGAAAACGCGATGCACCTTCGACGCTGGCATCCGACCATTCCAGCGTCTGTTCCGGCGGCGCGGTGAACATCATGTAAAAACGTGCGATGTCGGCGCCGTAACTTTCCATTAGCGCCTGTGGATCAACGCCGTTGTTTTTCGACTTCGACATGGTGCCGATGCCGCCGGATTCCACCGGCTGGCCATCGGTGCGCAGCACGGCGCCGCTGCGGTTGCCCTGCGCATCAACGACAGCATCCACATCCGCCGGGTTGTAATAAGTGATGCGACCCGTCCCCATCGGAATCCCCGCGCGTGCGGGGTTCTCGACGCTCCCTTCTCCCTCCGGGAGAAGGGTTGGGGATGAGGGAAGGGCCGGTTTGCGGAAAAAGATTTCGTTGAGCACCATGCCCTGGGTCAGCAGGTTCTTGAACGGTTCATCCAGTTTGACCAGGCCGAGGTCGCGCATCGCCTTGCTCCAGAAGCGCGAATACAGCAGGTGCAGAATGGCGTGTTCGATGCCGCCGATGTACTGGTCGGCGGGCAGCCAGTAATTCACACGGTCATCGACCATGGCTGTGCCATTGTCGGCGCAGGCATAACGCAGGTAATACCAGGACGAATCGACAAAGGTGTCCATGGTGTCGGTTTCGCGCTTCGCCGCTTTGCCGCATTTGGGGCAGGCGCAATTGACGAAGTCGGGGCGCTTCAGCAGCGGATTGCCGCTGCCGTCGGGTACACAGTCTTCGGGCAGCACCACCGGCAGATCCTTGTCCGGCACCGGCACGTCGCCGCAGGCCGGGCAATGGATGATCGGGATCGGGCAGCCCCAGTAACGCTGGCGGGAGACGCCCCAGTCGCGCAGGCGGTAGAGCACCTGCTTTTCGCCGAGGTTTTGGGCGGCAAGGTCGGCGGCGATGGCATCGACCGCTGCGGAGTAAGCCAGTCCATTGTATTTGCCGGAATTGCTGCAGGTGCCGCGGTCCTTGTCGGCATACCATTCCTGCCAGGCATCGGTGGAGAAGCTCTGGCCGGCAACATCGATCACCGGCTTGATCGGCAATCCGTATTGTTTGGCGAAATGGAAATCGCGCTCGTCATGCGCCGGCACCGCCATCACCGCGCCTTCGCCGTAACCCATCAGCACATAATTGCCGACCCAGACTTCGATTTTTTCGCCGGTCAGCGGATGCCCGACGAAAATCCCCGTCGCCATGCCTTTTTTCTCCATGGTCGCCATGTCGGCTTCCATCACCGAGCCGCGTTTGCATTCGGCGATAAAGTCGGCGAGTTTGGGATTGTTTTTTGCCGCCTGTGTCGCCAGCGGATGTTCGGCGGCGACGGCGACAAAGGTGACACCCATGATGGTGTCGGCGCGGGTGGTGAACACCCACAGCAATCCCTGCTCCCTTCCCCCTGCGGGGGAAGGGTTGGGGATGAGGGAATCCGCGTGATCGCTTCCAGCACTTTTTCCCTTGCTACTGTCTCCCTCACCCCCGGCCCCTCTCCCGATGGGAGAGGGGGGATTCGTCCCGCCGCTTGCCGCGGCAGATAAGTCGTATCGAAACGCAAAGCGCACACCATAACTTTTGCCGATCCAGTTGGCCTGCATCGCCTTGACCCGCTCCGGCCAGCCCGGCAGCGTGTCCAGTGCTGACAACAACTCATCGGCATATTTGGTGATGGCGAGGTAGTAGCCGGGAATTTCGCGTTTTTCGACGATGGCGCCGGTGCGCCAGCCCTTGCCGTCGATGACCTGTTCATTGGCGAGCACGGTCTGGTCTACCGGATCCCAGTTCACGGTCTGGGTTTTTTTGTAGGCGATGCCTTTTTCCAGCATGCGCAGGAAGAACCACTGGTTCCAGCGGTAATAATCAGGCTTGCAAGTCGCGAGTTCTCGACTCCAGTCGATGGCGAAACCCAGCGACTGCAGTTGCTGCCGCATGTAAGCGATATTGTCGTAAGTCCATTTCGCCGGCGGCACGCCATTAGCCATGGCCGCGTTTTCCGCGGGCAGGCCGAACGCGTCCCAGCCCATCGGCTGCAGCACGTTGTAACCTTTCATGCGGTGGTAACGCGTCAGCACGTCGCCGATGGTGTAATTGCGCACATGGCCCATGTGCAGCTTGCCCGACGGATACGGGAACATCGACAGGCAGTAATATTTGGGTTTGCTTCCATCGCCACTGAGGCCTTCGATAGCGCGAAAAGCCTGCCGGTCATTCCAGAATTTCTGCGCGTCGCGCTCGATGACCTGCGGATTGTATTTTTGCTGCATGATGTTGATTTGGCGGAAGAAAGACGCGAAAGCGGAAAGCCGCGATTATAAACGGTTCCGCATGGAATCCGGCCCCCCGAGTACAGGTCATCAGATGGAGAACGCAAGATGATGCGCAGCTTGTTGTCGTTACTGCTGATGTTCACCGCTGCGCTTGCCGGCGCGCGCACACTGACGGTCGAAGCCGTGGTCAGTCCGGCCTGGGTCGAACATGCCGGTGGTGCGCGTGAACCGCTGGTGCCTGGCGCCATCCTCGAGGATGGTGACAAGGTGCTGACCGGCAACGGCGCGCGGGTTTTGCTGCGCATGGCAGAGGGCAGCGCCATCAAACTTGGTGAAAATGCCAACCTCGGCGTGGACCGGTTGGCTGACAAGGGCAGTGCCGCCGGGCGTGTGGTCAGCGGCGCGCTCAGCGTGGTACAGGGCGCATTTCGATTTACGACACGCATATTCGGTGCGCCGCCCGCCAGTCGTGATCTGAACATACGCGTCGCCACCGTCACTGCCGGCATCCGCGGCACCGACGTCTGGGGCAAATCGTCGGCGTAACGCGATGTGGTGTGTCTGATCGAAGGCCGTGTCTATGTGCAGCACAGGGAACAGGCGTTCACGATGCAGGACCCGCTGTCGTTTTTCATCGCCGGACGCGACGGCTCTCGACAGCCGGTGGCGCCGGTGCCGGATGCGCAAATAAAACAATGGGTGACCGAGACCGAGATTGCGCCGGCCAGCGGCGCCAGCCGCCGCGGCGGAAAACATCGCATCATGCTGGGCGCTGCGGATGATGGCGTCGCGGCCACGCTGGCCGGAAAATTGCGCAGCGAGGGTTATCCGGCGCGGGTGCGCGCATTTCGGGCGGATGGTGAATTGCGCTACGTCGTCGATATCAGTGGTCTGGGCAGCGCGGAAGATGCCGTGCAAATGGCGGGCACGTTGCGCAAGGCTGGTTATACAACACTGAATTGATGAGTAACCTGAGCAATTGGCTGAGCCGAGGGCGGAAGATACGGAGCATCGCGGGGGTGCTCCCGTATAATGCAGAACGATTATTTTGCATTACGCGATGATTCCCGCCACGCCTTCGACACCTGCTGCACCTGCGTTTCTCTGCGGACTCAACGACGAGCAACTCGAAGCCGTGACGCTGCCGTCGCAGTCGGCGCTGATTCTTGCCGGCGCCGGCAGCGGCAAGACCCGCGTGCTGACCACACGCATGGCGTGGCTGATCCAGACCGGACAGATCAGTCCGATGAGCGTGCTGGCGGTGACCTTCACCAACAAGGCGGCGAAGGAAATGATGACGCGCCTCACGGCGATGCTGCCGATCAACACCCGCGGCATGTGGGTGGGCACTTTTCACGGTCTGTGCAA
>JAKFUJ010000441.1 GCA_021732805.1 Betaproteobacteria bacterium
GACCGCGCGCAGCAAAACGCTGCTGGAAAAACCCCGCTTTCACTGTGCCGTCGGTGCCCAGCAGCCCGACAGTGCCGTTGGTGATGCCGCGTTCGACCAGCAGGTCGCACACCGCATCGGCAATGTGCAGGATCGGCAGTCCGCCCTGTTGGACAAGATCGTCATACCAGTAGTGCGCGGTGTTGCAGGCGATGACCACGGTCGTGGCGCCGGCCTGTTTAAGGGCTGCGATGCCGCGCAGCATCTGCGGCAGCGGGGATGCGCCGTGGCCAAGGATGGCTGCGGGGCGCTCCGGGATCTGCGGCACGCCCCAGGCGACATAGGGGATGTGTTGCTGATCGCTGGCGGCTGGTGTTTCTGCAACCAGTTTGGCCAGGAAATCGGCGGCGGCCAGCGGCCCCATGCCGCCGAGGACGCCGAGCAGAGGGAGCGTTGAATTGGTGGTCATAACGGGGAATATTCAGCGAGCGTTCAGGATTGGGAAAAGGATTCTGCCATGCAAGGTTGGCGAAAGGTAAACAGGCGTATGCTGCGCGGGTTCGCAGGCGAAGCGGCTTGCTCCCGCGGTACCGGCGGCAGCCGGAACTGGCGTTTCGCGGCGGACGTTGATCAATCCATCCAACAGGAGTTCACACATGTCGAATCAGCAAAAGGCTGCGCAGGGGAGTGCGGCGGCGGCAGAAACAACCGTGGCATTCAGCAAAATGAGTATTGGCGGAAAAATTGCCCATATCGGCAAGGCGTGCATTTTTTTCCTGACATTCGGGTTTGCGTTCCCGAATATTTTCAGCGATTGATGTCGGCATACCAAGCTGCAATGCCCCGGCGTGCAGTTGCACGCCGGATCAGTTTTTCTCCGGAAATTTTTCAGCCAGGAAATCTTCAATCAAGCGCGCCACAGCCGCCGGCTGATCGTGGTGCATCATGTGCCCGGCATTTTCCACCCAGGCTTCCCTGCAATGGCTGATGGCGCCTTTGCGCTCGGCAAGTTGGTCTGGTGTATCTTTCAGGTAGCCGGTTCCTTCGGATTCGCGGCCGAACACCCATAACGCCGGCGCCGTGACTTCGCGCCAGCAGGCGATCAATTCTTCGATGCGGAACAGTACCGGGTTGGCGCGTTTGTGGCGCGGATCGCTGCGCATCTCGACCAATCCGTCTCCGCTCTGATGCGCCCAGGCTTGGGCGATGAACGAGGCTTTCTCTGGATTAAGCCGCGGATTCTCGCTTTGCAGGCGTGCAGCCAGCACGTCAAATGAAGGGTAGCTGCGGAATCGCGGCTGTTCCCCGAGTTCCTTCAGCCAGCGGCGGTAACGCGCCGGTGCTTCTGCGGGGCTGGTGCGCGCCAGCCCGAAGCCTTCCAGCGAAACCACGCGCGCGACGCGGTCTGGACGAATACCGGCATAAACGCCGGCGATGACGCCGCCCATGCTGTGGCCGACCAGATGCGCCGGCTGTTGCGGTGAATACAGTGCAAGCAGCGCATCAAGGTCGGCGTAATAGTCGGGAAACCAGTAGCCGTGCTCCGACCAGCCGGACAGCCCGAAACCGCGCCAGTCCGGCGCAATGACATGCCATTCACGCTGCAGTTCATCGACAACAAACTGGAACGACAGCGACACATCCATCCAGCCGTGCAGCAGAAACAGCGGCGGCGCCTTGGCATCCCCCCAGGTCCGCACGTGATGGCGCAGGCCGTTGAAATGATGGAAAGTGGACTGGCTGGTTTTCATATGCGGATTCAAACCTGTTGTTTCAGGCATTACCTGCGGCAGCGCGGTTGCGCAGTGCCGTCCATGACAGCACTGCGATACTGGCGACGATCAGCAGCATGCCGGTAGATTCAACGGCGCCCGGTTGTTCACCGAGATGCAGCCGCGATGTCAATACGCCGATCGCCGGCACTGCCATGAGGGTCAGTCCGGCGACGCCGGCGGGCAACAGTTTCAATACATAGAACCATAACGCCCAGCCCGCCGCAGTGCCGATCACCGTGGCGTAGATCAGCAGGAACCAGAAGTAGGGCGTCCATTGCACCGGGCGCGCGGACAGGAAATGCCCTGCGACCGCCAGCACCAGTCCGCCGAGCAGCATCTGCCAGGCAGTCAGCGCGAAGGTGCCGACCGCCAGGTGATTGCGCCAGCGCCGGGTCAGCACCGCGGCGACGGCCCAACTGAAGCCGGTGAGCACCGCCAGCGTGTTGGCGGCGAAGCTGCCCTGTAGCGCCCATGGCTCCAGCACCAGCAGCAAACCGGCTGCCGACAGTGCAATCGCAAGCCATTGCAGTCCGCGGATGCGTTCACCCAGGAGCGGCCACGCCATCAGCACGGTCCAGAACGGCATGGTGTAGACCAGCACTGCGGTTTTGCCGGCGGCGCCTGACACCAGCGCCCACGAGATCAGCGCGTTGAAAAAAGCGGTTTGCCACAGACCGAGAATGAATACATGGCGCGGAGAACGCAAAGCCAGCGACTCGCCGCGCCATGCCGCCAGCATGAACAGCAAAGCCGCTCCCGGCAGCGTGCGCAGCGTGGCGTAATCCCAAGGGTCGGCGTAACGCAAGCCTTCCTTGAGGACGACCCAGACGTAGCCCCAGACAAAACATAGTGCGATCAGCGCAAGAATGCCGGAACGGGGCAGCGGCGGGTGTGACATTGATCGTGATGTAGGTGCGTAAATGGAGTGGAGAACGCGCGGCGGCGGCATTATGCGGGAATCGGCGTGAACTGGCCATGGTGCGGGGCCGCTGTACAGATCGTAGGCAATCACCGTCGCTATGTCATGGATTATTCGGTGTTATCAAAAACTGTTTCGTCAGCGACCGGATTGATGCAAACGATGCTCTAAAATACCGCCATGCAGCCCGCGTTCATCCATCTGCGATTGCACAGCGAGTATTCCATCGTTGACGGCATCGTACGCGTGGATGAAGCGGTGGCCGCGGCGAAGGCCGACGGCATGCCGGCGCTGGCGCTGACCGACCTCAGCAATGTGTTCGGCATGGTCAAGTTTTACCAGGCGGCGCGGGCGCAAGGCATCAAGCCGGTGATCGGCTGTGATCTGTGGCTCAGCAACATGGCTGACCGCGACAATCCTTTCCGCATGCTGCTGCTGGCGCAGAATTACCAGGGCTATCTGCGCCTGTGCGAATTGCTGACCCGCGCCTATCGCAGCAACCAGTACCGCGGACGTTCGGAGGTGATGAAGGAGTGGCTGACCGAAACCGGCAGCGACGGCCTGATCGCCCTGTCCGGCGCCCATCATGGTGACGTCGGTCAGGCGTTGGCCGCCGGAAATGACGCGGCGGCACGCCAGTTGGCCGGTGAGTGGGCGACTTTGTTTCCGGGGCGGTATTACCTGGAGGTGCAGCGTCTCGGACCGCAGGCGATGACCAGCGGTGCGGCGACGATACCGGTGGACCAGCATGTTGTACGTGCTTTGCAACTGGCCGTTGCGCTGGGTCTGCCCGCCGTGGCCACACATCCGGTGCAGTTCCTCAAGCGCGAGGATTTTCGTGCGCACGAAGCGCGGGTGTGCATTTCCGAAGGCTACATTCTGTCCGATCAGCGCCGGCCGAAGCGTTTCAGTGACGAGCAGTATTTCAGGACGCAGCAGGACATGGCGGCGCTGTTCGCCGATGCGCCCGAAGCGCTGGAGAATTCCGTAGAGATTGCCAAACGCTGCACACTGGAACTGACGCTGGGCAAAAGCCGGCTGCCGCATTTTCCGACGCCGGAAAATGTCAGCCTGGAGCAGCACCTGCGTGAACAGGCGGGCGCAGGTCTCGATGCGCGCATGGCGGAGTTGTATCCGGATGTGGCGGAGCGCACAAAACAGTATCCGACGTACAGTGAGCGTCTTGAATTCGAGATCAAGACCATCCTGCAGATGGGTTTTCCCGGTTATTTCCTGATTGTTGCCGACTTCATCAACTGGGCAAAACAGAACGGCGTGCCGGTCGGTCCGGGCCGCGGTTCCGGCGCCGGCTCGCTGGTGGCGTACAGCCTGGGCATTACCGATCTTGATCCGCTGCGCTACAACCTGCTGTTTGAGCGCTTTCTCAATCCGGAGCGGGTGTCGATGCCCGACTTCGATATCGACTTCTGCCAGGACGGCCGCGATCGCGTGATCGATTATGTGAAAACACGTTACGGCGCGGACTCGGTGTCGCAGATCGCCACTTTCGGCACCATGGCGGCCAAGGCCGTCGTGCGCGATGTCGGCCGTGTACTCGATCTCGGCTACAACTTCTGCGACCAGTTGGCCAAGCTGATCCCGTTCCAGCCGGGCAAACACATCACGCTGGAAGAGGCGCGCAAGATGGAGCCGCAGCTCGCCGAGCGTGAG
>JAKFUJ010000105.1 GCA_021732805.1 Betaproteobacteria bacterium
CACGCGGTCGTATTCGTCCGGCAATACCGTGTGCAGGCAAAACACGTCGATGTGGCCGGTGCCCAGCACGCGCAGCGAGTGGTCGAGTCCGGCGAGAATTTCTGCGGCAGTGATAGGCGTGCCGTCTTTATGCGTGACCTTGTGTTTGGTGGAGATCACCACCGAATCGCGCGCGCGATCCCTGATCGCTTTGCCGACGACGGCTTCGGTGCCGTAGTACTGCGCGGTGTCGATGAAGTTGACGCCGAGATCGAGCGCGCGCTGCACGATGCCGGTCGCGTGCGCTTCGCCGTTGGCGAGTCCGAGGCGACTGCTGCCGCCGCAACCGAGTCCGGCGACGCTGACCTGGAGGCCGGTGCGACCAAGGGTGATGTAATCCATACCCTACGATACCACAAAAAAATCAATAAAAACAATTACTTATGGTTTTGTGCGACAAACATCATGACGCCGGCCAGATGCGGCAACCCACCGCCGGTGAATAGGGTGCGTGCTGGAGTTGCGGCACCACGCGGCCCATCCACGTATGCGGATCGTCGCGCTCGGCTTCGTGTGCGGCGAAATGCTGTTCGCGCAATTCAAGCGAGCTGAATTCGTGAATGATCGCGTGTTTGAATGCGCCGGCAGTGGCGAGCATTTTGCGCGCGCCGACGCAACCCGGAAGTTTCATCAGCAACGGGAAACGTTGCTGCGCGTACCAGCCACCGAGATCGTCTTCGACCGCGGGTGAGGGCGCGTTGTAATTGCCGATCTGCAGCACCGGCGCCGTGGTCAGGCCGGGGCCGCGTTTCGCGGCATCAGGACCATCGATGCGCACTTCTTCAGCGAGTATGCAGGCGGCGGAGTGCAGGCGCATGCTCATGAATTTTTTTGTTTCTGCACTTTGCCGCGCTGCCAACTGGCCCGGACTGGGATTGAGAAAGGTGTGCGTGGTTTCGCCGCCGAACAGCGCGAGATAGCCTTTGCCGCGTCCGCCGTGGCCCAATTCGTAATGCGCGGCCCAGCGGTAACCGGGGCGTGACAGTTTTTCGGGAATGTGGACTTGATGAAACCAGCCCACATACTCGGCCTTGTTGTTGGGCGCGATGTCGTACCAGATGGCCCAGATGCCGTGACCCATTTGCCCGCTCCTCCTGTTCCTGCCGGATTGTAAGTCAGATGATGGCGTGGGCTCTTGATATCAGCCGGGGGAAAAGTGCCAGCTTTATTGCTGGAGTTCGAACAGGCGTGTCTTGACGCGCTCGCGGGCGAACTCGACGAAGCTGCGCACGTTGGGCGATGTGTGTCGGGCTGACGGGTAGAGGATGTTTGCGGGGATGGGTTCGTCCTCGAAGCGGGTCAGCACCCTGACCAGTTGTCCGGCATGGATCTGCGCCAGTACGTGATAACAAAAAAACTGGCCATAGCCTGCGCCCTCGACGCAGGCGTGCACGGCTGCGTCGATCTGGTTAGTGATCAATGCGCTTTTGACGGGCACCCGCAGGCGTTTTTTCCCTGCACGGAAATTCCAGTGTGTCGGCGATACCGCGCCGGTGAAGCTGATGCAGCGTGTTCCGCGCAGATCAAGAGGTGATTTCGGCAGGCCGGCAGTTTTGATCCACTGCGGACTGGCAACCACCACGCGCCTAGTCTCGCCCACCGGGTGCGCGATCATCGATGAATCCGGCAGTCGTGCGATTCGAACGGCGATATCGATGCCTTCTTCAACCAGGTCGACGATCCGGTCGAGCAGCAGCAACTCGATATTCACGTCGGGGTGGATGGCCAGGTATTCGGCGACGACGGGCGCGACAAACATGCGGCCGAACGGCACGGAGGACGCGATGCGCAACCGGCCGCGCGGCGCCGCGCGTCGTGCGCTGAGACTCTGCCGGGCGTCTTCGACAGCGGCAATGATCTGCCGGCTGCGCTCATAGTAGTCGCGGCCTTCGTCGGTCAGCGACATGCGGCGGGTGGTGCGGTTGAGCAGCCGGACGCCGAGTTCACGCTCCAGCGCGGCAAGGGTGCGCACCATTGCCGGTTGCGACACGTCGAGCGTTTCGGCGGCGGCGGTAATGCTTCCGGCCTCGACGATTTTGATGAATGCGGCGATGGCATGCAGTTGATCCATGGTTCGGCATATTAATGCATTAAATGCAGCAATGTAATTATTTTTCGTCTATTTATCCGATGGAGGCAGCAGACCACAATGCCTCCCGTCGCCGCTGTCAAGGGCGGCGAAACCCAACCCCTATCAAAGGAGAGCAGTCATGACCCGCATTCAAATGATCCATCCCCAAACAGCGACCGGCGAAGCCAAAGTTCTGCTGGATGCCGTTCAGGCGCAACTGGGCGTCACCCCGAACTTCATCCGCGTACTTGCGAATTCACCCAAGGCACTTGAGGGGTTTCTCGGCCTTTATGGCGCGCTCGGCAAGTTCGCGCTGGACAAACCCATGCAGGAGCGCATTGCACTGGCGGTCGCTGAGAGCAATAGCTGCCAATACTGCGTTTCGGCGCACACCGCGATTGGCCGCGGCGCCGGGCTGAGCAATGACGAGATGACACTGAACAGGCGCGGCGCTTCTGCTGACGCCAGGGCGGCAGCAGTGGTGATGTTTGCGAAAGCACTCAATGACAACCTGGGTGACATCACCGGCGCGGAGTTCGACGCAGCGCGCAACGCCGGCCTGTCGGATGCCGAGGTTGTCGAAATCATTGCCGTGGTTGTGCTGAATATTTTTACCAATATCCTCGGCAAAGCCGCCCGTATTGACATCGACTTTCCGAAGGTCGAACTGTTCAGCGGGCTGGAAAAGGTTGCCTGAGGGTTGCCGGAGTTCCCGGCTGGAACTGCATCGCCGCCCTTGCCCGTGTCACCGGGCGAGGTGTGCGGTGTCGTAGCCCGACCACAAATTATCGGCAAGGAGCCAAACATGACACACGCGTATTCCGACATCACTTTCACGCCGGCAGTGCGTGCCATGCAATCAGTGATGGGCAGTCGTACGGCCTATGCCCGCTTTGATCAGGCGGAACGGCGCGATGATCGACTGGGTGCGCGTGAATCAGCATTTATTACAGCTCGTGACGGGTTTTACCAGGCAACCGTCAGCGAAACCGGCTGGCCGTATGTGCAGTTTCGCGGCGGTCCGGCGGGATTCCTGAAAGTACTCGATGACCGCACCATCGGTTACGCCGACTTTCGCGGCAACCGCCAGTACATCAGCGCAGGCAATGCAATGGCCAATGACCGGATTTCGCTGATTCTGATGGATTACGCAAACCGTGCCCGGCTGAAAATCATCGGGCGCGTGCGGCTGGTTGCGCCGGACGATGATCCGGAATTGATGGCGACGCTGGAGGTGCCGGACTATCGCGCCCGCGTCGAACGGGGAGTGGTGATTAGCATTGAAGGGTTCGACTGGAATTGTCCACAGCACATTACCCGGCGATTTACCGAGGCGGAGGTGGCAAAATTGACCGCCTCGCTGCGCGAGGAACTGGTGCAGCTCAAAGCAGTCGCAGCACAGGCGGGCGATTCCTTGCGCTGAGTGTGGTGTAAATGCCGGTGCGTTGGTATTCTGTGTCGCCTCACTGCGCTGGCCGACGCCGGCCACGCTGCATTAACCACCACTGGGAGATTGCATGAATTCAGGCCGCATGTCGCGTTGCTGTGACGACGGATTGGTTTTCACCGGCTGCAGCATGACCAATGCCGCGCAGGCACAACCCGCGGGCGGACGCCGCCGGCAGGTGCTGGTCGGGGGCAAACGTGTCAAGACCATCGACGTGCATGCACACTGTGTCGTGGGCGAAGCTTTGGCGCTGCTCGGCATGAAGGTTGAAGACCAGCGCGGTCCCGGCATCGGTGACGTCGGATCGCGGCGCATTGCCGAAATGGACGAGCAGGGCATCGACATCGAGGCGCTGAGCATCAATCCGACCTGGTATCGCGCGGAACGCGACGTGGTCGCCGAAGTCATCCGCATCCAGAACGACAAACTTGCGGAACATTGTGCAAATTATCCGGACCGCTTTGTGGCGTTTGCTTCAGTGGCATTGCAGTTCCCGGATCTGGCGGTGGAGCAACTGGTGCATGGTGTGAAAAAGCTCGGATTGCGCGGTGCCGCGGTCGGCGCCAGTGTGGCGGGTGCGGAATTCTCCGATCCGAAGTTTCATGCGTTCTGGGCCAAGGCCGAGGAACTGGGCGTGCTGATTTTCATCCATCCGCAAAGCACGCCGCAACTGGAGCCGCGCTTCAAGGGCAACGTCTGGCTGTCTAATACCATCGGCAATCCGCTG
>JAKFUJ010000369.1 GCA_021732805.1 Betaproteobacteria bacterium
GGTGTCAGGCGTTCACGCCGCTTTCAGCACCATCTCGAAGTCGGCCTTGGCGATGCCGCACTCCGGGCAGGTCCAGTCTTCTGGGATGTCTTCCCAGCGGGTGCCCGCCTTGACGCCGTGTTCTGGATCGCCTTCGACTTCGTTGTAGACGTAGCCGCAGACGATGCATTCCCAGATGCGCAGTTCGCTATTCGTGCTCATTTTTCCTTCACTCCTTAACAGGTTGTTGAAAAAGTGATGCGCGAGCGCGTGGGGAGCGTAGCGACCAAGCGCACACGCGTGCAAACCTTTGATTTTATGAGGGTTGAAAAATCGATCATGCCAAGTTGAAGCGATGTTCTGGAGTTTTTCAACACCCTGCTAACAGACGGTGTCGGGGTGGAATTCCATTCATCCCGGCCAATCTGCAGCCGAAGTGTGGATACCCCCTGTTTGCATCCCCGGATTGTCGCGCAAAGGTTACGCGGGAGCGCGCCGAATCAATGAGAAGCCGCGACGGAGGCTGAGCAGGAACCCTGCCGGCAGGAATACGACCCGGGACGCGGGTCAGGACGGTTGCAATGATGCAGGGCTTGATGACCGCTGATCGGGCAGCCGTATTAACCGCGCCGCATCGAATCGAAAAAGTCCGCGTTGTTTTTGGTGGCCCGTACCTTGTCGAGCAGAAAATCGGTGGCTTCAAGCTCGTCCATCGGATAGAGCAACTTGCGCAGCACCCAGATTTTCTGCAGCACTTCCTTGGGGATCAGCAGTTCCTCGCGCCGGGTACCGGAGCGATTAACGTTGATAGCCGGGAATATGCGTTTCTCGTACATGCGCCGGTCCAGATGGATTTCCATGTTGCCGGTGCCCTTGAATTCTTCGTAGATCACATCGTCCATGCGCGATCCGGTATCGATCAGCGCGGTGGCGATGATAGTCAGGCTGCCGCCTTCCTCGACATTGCGCGCAGCACCGAAGAAACGTTTCGGGCGCTGCAGCGCGTTGGCGTCGACGCCGCCGGTCAACACCTTGCCGGAAGCCGGCACCACGGTGTTGTAGGCGCGGGCGAGGCGGGTGATCGAGTCGAGCAGGATGACCACGTCTTTTTTGTGTTCGATCAGGCGTTTGGCTTTTTCGATGACCATTTCGGCGACCTGCACATGGCGGCTCGCCGGTTCATCGAAGGTGGAGGACAACACTTCGCCCTTCACCGAGCGCTGCATTTCCGTGACTTCTTCCGGCCGTTCGTCGATCAGCAGCACGATCAGTATCACTTCCGGATGATTGGCAGTGATGGCGTGGGCGATGTGCTGCATCAACACGGTTTTGCCGGCCTTGGGCGGCGACACGATCAGGCCGCGCTGACCTTTACCGATGGGGGCAATGATGTCGATGATGCGGCCGGTAATGTTCTCTTCGGCCTTGATGTCGCGTTCGAGTTTGAGATGTTCGGTCGGGTGGTACGGCGTCAGATTCTCGAACAGAATCTTGTGCTTGGAATTCTCCGGCGAGTCGTCATTGACCTTGTCGACCTTGACCAGTGCGAAATAGCGTTCGCCTTCCTTCGGGGTGCGAATTTCACCTTCAATGGTGTCACCGGTATGCAGATTGAAACGGCGGATCTGCGAAGGCGACACATAAATGTCGTCGGTGCCAGCGAGATAGGATGTGTCCGGCGAGCGCAGGAAGCCGAAGCCATCGGGCAGCACTTCGAGCGTGCCGCCGCCGAAGATCGACTCCCCTTTCTTGGCCTGGTTTTTCAGCAGCGCAAATATCAGTTCCTGTTTGCGCAGCCGGTTGGCGCCGTCAATTTCGTTTTTGACGGCCATATCGACGAGTTCGCCGATGGGGAGGTTTTTCAGGTCGGATAAATGCATGGACTTCTGGCGTTGATGGCGGGAAAAACAGGGGTATTGAGGAAGGGAAGCGGTGCTGCTGGTGCTGTCTGGCGGTGGTGTCGCTGGTTACCGCTGCTTCGCCGGCGCCTGCCGTGCTCTTTTATTCAGTGCCGGGAGCGGCTTGATTGGTCAGGCGCTGGCGGAAGATTATAGCGTTCAGATATGACTGTCAATAAAAGCAGTCAGTTGCGACTTCGACAATGCGCCGACTTTGGTCGCTTCCACCGAGCCGTTCTTGAACAGCATCAGTGTCGGGATGCCGCGAACACCGTACTTGGGCGGCGTGGACTGGTTGTCGTCGATGTTGAGTTTGGCGACTTTCAGTTTGCCCGAATACTCCTTGGCCACTTCGTCGAGGATGGGGGCGATCATCTTGCAGGGGCCGCACCATTCGGCCCAATAGTCCACCAGCACCGGGGTTGCCGATTGCAGTACTTCGGGATCAAAAGAATCGTCTGTCACGTGATGAATGTGCTCACTCATTTGGGTCCTGCCTTGTCTATTGAAAAAAAGGGTCGCCACGGAGCCGCAGCGAGAGATGGAACGGTCATCCTATCCAAATTCCAGTCATTTGGGAAGCGGTGCACCCTGACGGTGCGCGCCGTTTGCTGCCACGCGGCATCTGATAAAATGCGGCCACTTTCAGCCATTCAAGGCGTAGTTTTTCAGGAATTTCCATGACTTACGTAGTGACCGAAACCTGCATCAAGTGCAAATACTCTGATTGCGTCGATGTCTGCCCTGTGGACTGTTTTCGCGAAGGTCCGAACATGCTGGTCATTGATCCGGACGAATGCATCGACTGCACACTGTGTGTGGCCGAATGTCCGGTGGAGGCGATTTTCGCCGAGGACGACGTGCCGGATTCGCAGCGCGAATTCACTGCATTGAACGCGGAGCTGGCCAAGGTGTGGAAGCCGATTATCGAGAAAAAAGATGCGCCGGCGGACGCTGACGAGTGGGCCAAGGTCAAGGAAAAGAAACACCTGATGGAAAAGTAGTTGAATGGTGAGTTGCGGCGTCCGTGTGCGTGGCCCGCGTCCGGCGGTCGCTACTCGGTCGCATCCCCGCCTTGCGGGGGGCCTGCTCTGCGCTGCGCGACCGCACGCCGACGAGTGGGCCAAGGTCAAGGAAAAGAAGCATCTGATGGAAAAGTAACGGCGCGCGCAGCGCCGTTGCAGCAGCGGGTTTAGTATCGCGGTTCATGACCACCGCTGTCACATTCCCGGCCATTGCCCGCGACGAAGTTTTTGCGCGATTGGCGCAATCACCGGCCGGCAGCGTCACCGTCATTACCCCCAATCACCGTCTCGCGCTGGCACTGCAGCGCGAATTTGGCGACTTTCAGGTGGCACAGGGCAAAACCTTGTGGGAGTCCGCGGACATCCTGCCGTGGAGCGGATTCCTCGAACGCGCCTGGCATGAAGCCCTGTATGCCGATACGGCGCCTTTGCCGCTGCCGCTTGCATCCGCGCAGGCGCATGCCTTGTGGGAAAACCTGTTGCGCAATTCTGCCGCCGGCGAAACTTTGCTGGCTGTAGCCGATGCTGCGCGCCTTGTGCATGAGGCCTGGCAACTCAGTACGGTGTGGCGGCTTGCGCCACGCTTGGACAGTGCTGCGCCGAATGACGATGCCAAGGCATTCCAGGAGTGGGCGCCGCGTTACGAGCGGACTCTGCAACGCAATGGCCAGATGGATGTCGCGCAACTCGCTGATCGTTTGCCGCAGTTGTTTGCCGATGGCTGCATTCAACCACCGCAGACACTGCTGATGTACGGCTTTGATGGTTTTACGCCGCAGCAGGACGAATTTCTGGCGGGCTTGCAGACTGCGGGTTGCACGGTATTGCTGGCGGGACCGCCGGCGTGCGCCAGTCGAGTGCTGCGCCTGCCCTGCGCTGATGCGGAACAGGAAATCCAGCGTGCCGCGGCCTGGGCGCGTACACGACTCGAGGCGGGCTGTTCGCGCATCGGCATCGTCGTTCCCGATCTTGCTGCGCGACGGTCGGCAATCGTACGCATATTCAGCGCGACCATGGCGCCCGACTATGCGCTGCCGGGCGCAGCGCCCGGTGTACTGCCGTTCAATCTGTCGCTGGGTGAACCGCTGGTGGCCTACCCGCTGGTCAATACCGCCTTGCTGTTGCTGGAGCTGGCGGGGCGCGACATTGAATTCGAGCGCGCCAGCCGGATACTGCGCTCACCATTTATCGCTGGCGGCGAAACGGAGCGCGACAGCCGTGCTGTGCTGGATACGGAGTTGCGCCGTCGTGCCGAACCCGCGATCACACTGGAACGCCTGTGGGGCATGGTCGCTGAGCATGGTGGCGATTGTCCGCAACTCGCCCGACGTCT
>JAKFUJ010000238.1 GCA_021732805.1 Betaproteobacteria bacterium
GTCATGGGTATCCCAGCCGGACATCTCCTTCTGCTTCATCGGGCCGCAGGCGATGAAGCGGAAGCCGAAACCGTAACGCACTGCGGTGTCGATGCCTTCAGCGTCGGTGACCCCGTCATCGATCAGGTACAGCGCTTCGCGCATCATCGCGTGCTGCAGACGATTGCCGACAAAACCGGGCACGTCTTTTTTGACCCAGATCGGCGCCTTGTTCAGGTCTTTCAGCAATTGCACCAGGCCTTCGGCCACTTTGTTATCGGTCAGCGGTGAGCTGACCACTTCGACCAGCGGCACCAGGTGCGCCGGCATGAAAAAATGCAGTCCGGCCACGCGTTCCGGATGTTTCAGGCCCTTGGCAATATCGCCGATCGGGAAGTTCGAGGTATTGCTGGTCAGCGGAATATCGGGTTTGGCCAGCGCCTCCACTTCGGCGAACAATTTCTGTTTCAGAGGCAGGTCTTCGGTCGCGGCTTCGATGACGATATCGACATCCGCCCACGGAATTGCCTTGAGTTCCGCATAACAGTGCACGGCAGCGGAATGGCCGGGCGGTGCGCCGAGTTTGGCAAGACCGCCACTGATGCGCGCGGGCAACGCCTCGCGGGTTTTGCCAGATGGGCTCATGACATGAACAGTCCAGCCATGCGCTGCGAACAGGGTGGCGATGTCGCCGCCCATGATGCCGCCGCCGATGACGACCGCGTGTTGGGTGGTGCCGGGCATGATGATTTCCTTGAATTATTTGGTGTTTGTGCTTTGAATTATATCTTCCACATATCGAGGATGCGGGGTGTCAGCAGGAATGGTTTAATGTGATGTGCGTATGACAAACAAGTTCCGGAGGTTTCATGATTAAACGTTTTGAGCGGGCACACGTCCTGATTGTTGCCCTGCTGGGTTTTATCGCGCTTTATGCACCGCAACTGCCGGCCCAGTTTGATCCCGAGCGCGCTTACAAACAGAGCGCGGAAGTACGGCAACGCTACCCGGATCCCAAGATCATCTATGACACGCCGGGCTTTGCCAAAAGCCGGCAGGACTTCACCTCCCACGAGGAAATGCTGGCTTTTGTCGAAAGCCTGCGGCGCCAGACCGATGTGGTCCAGGTGCGCATGGCGGGCGTATCGCAGGAGGGCCGGTCGATCCCGATGTTGATACTGTCCGGCTCAGGCGCCAAGACTGCGGCGGAACTGCGCCGGCTGGGACGTCCGGTGGTGGTCATGGCAGGGCTGCAGCATGGCAACGAACCGGCCGGTGGCGAGGCCATGCTGGTGCTGGCCAAGGAGCTGGCGACCGGCAGCCTGCGGCCCTTGCTCGACAAGCTGACCGTGATCATCGTGCCGCATTCGAATCCCGACGGCGCTTATTACTTCAGTCGTTCGCCGTACAGCACGGTCGACATCAACCGGGATCATGTCAAGGTTGACCTGCCCGAGACACGTGCGATTCACCGTGTGGTCAATGAGTTCGAGCCGCATATGTTCATCGATGCCCATGAATTCAGCGTGGCCAACCGCTGGATCGAAAAGTTCGGCTCATTGCAGTCCTACGATCTGATGGTGCAGTACGCCACCAATCCCAATGTGCATCCGGCATTGACGGCGCTGGCCGACGGCAAGTTTTTGAGTGCACTGCGCGGAGACGCCAATCGCGCCGGGTATTCACATTTTTGGTATTACACCACCAGCTTCAACCTGAAGAGCCTGCTGGTATCGATGGGCGGCACGACACCGGACATCGGGCGCAATTTCGCGGGATTGCAGAATGCGGTGTCATTCCTGATCGAGAGTCGCGGCGTCGGCATCGGCCGTGAAAGTTTCGGACGGCGCGTGCATACCCATGTCGTCGCCATCAGCAGCCTGCTCAACAGCGCCGCGGCCAATGCCGGAGAACTGATCAAAACGGTTGAGACAGCGCGCGCAGCCGTTGTGCGCGCAGGTCGCGATCCGCAGCCGCAGGACATGGTGGCCGTCAAACTGAAAAGCCCGGTCATCAAGCAGAAATTGACCATGCTCGATCCGCAAAGTGGTGCGCTCAAGGAAATCGAAGTCGACTGGTCGGATTCGCTGAATGTCACAGCCGAAATCGCCCGTCCGCGGCCGTTTGCGTACGTGATGCCGCCGGTGTTTCATCAGGTTGCCGAGCGCCTGATGCTGTCAGGCATCGAGGTGCAGCGCTTGAGTCAGCCGACGGAACTCGATGTGGAAACCTTTCAGGTCACCGACCGTCGTGTCAGCAATACCTATATTGAAGGCCGCATCATCAGCACGGTCAGCACTGAAACCGCGCCCAAACGCATCCGCTTTCCTGCCGGCAGTTATGTTTACCGGATGGCGCAGCCCAATGCCAATGTGATCGCCGTGGCGCTGGAACCGGAATCGCCGAGCAGCTTCGTGTCGTTCGGCATGATTCCGGTGGACAAGAAAGGTTCGCCGCCGACCGGATCGGCCCCCAGCGAGGTGCCGGTCTACCGGGTATTGCGTCCGGTGGAACTCGATACGCGCGCCGTCAAGCCGCAGCCGTGACGGCGTCGCGCATCGCGCCGGTCATTTGACCAGCGAGGCGCTCCATGGCGTGCCCTGGGCATCCGGCCGCGGACGCATGGTGCCTTGCATCACCGGGCCGCTGACACGACCGGTGTAGCTGGCATTGCCGGCGCTAAAGCTGATCTGGTCGCCGCGCAGGTTGGTGTGGGTCAGGCGCCAGGTCATGTTTTCATTGGTGGTATAGGTTCCTTCGATGGCCTGGAATTTCTGTTTGAATTCCACCACGCCAGTGCCCAGATTCCATTTGCCTTCGACCTTGGCCGGCACGATCCACATATAGGCAGTCCGACCCTCGGTGGAGTCGGTCTGGTCCGCTGCCCAGTCTTCCATGGTGAAGGCATGCGACACGATGCGCGTGCCGGGTTTCATGGCGAGGATGGTCGGGCGCAATTTCAGGTTCAGGTATGGCAGCAGGTACATGGTCACCACGGTGGCCTTGCTGAAATCAGTGGCGAAAATGTCGCCGCGGATGAACTCCGTCTTGTCGGACACACCTTCCCGCTGCGCATTGCGTTTGGACAGTTCGACCATGTCCGGGTTGTACTCGATGCCGGTGGCGCGCACGCCGAACTGCTTGGCGGCGGTGATCACGGTGATGCCGTCACCCGAGCCAAGGTCGAACACGACGTCGCTGGGTTTGACCTCGGCCATTTTGAGCATCTTTTCAACCAGGCTTTTCGGTGTTGGCACCCAAATGACATCTTTGCCTGCTTGGCCTGACTGGGGAACAAACTCGGGCTTTCCGGATGTGGTGCTTTGCGCGAGGGATAAACCTGCGCCGGCAATAAAACTTATTGCGACGGCGGTGGTAGTAATTTTTGGCCAAAACGATTTCATGGGCGCTCCTATATTTAAGAATGAACAATGAACCTTAGGGTGCTAATAGCATATTAAAAAATCATGTGGTCCAGCGTAACGATTAATTTTCAATATTCAACGCGAACGTTTGATTTGTCGATCACCTGGACTATCGACCATAAAAGATTATTTCCAATCATAGGGACAACGACGATGGTATCGTTAGTTTCTGCTAATAATGCCATCGTAATGGAAGGTTTTCCGTTCGTTGGTACGATCTTCACCAGACGACGTTTTTCAGGTTTCAAGGCTTCTCTTGATCGTCCGGAAATTTCTTCGCCTAAGGCATAAAGCAAGCGATCAAAAGCGATAAGCGACTCTTTTTTTAAAAGAACCGCATTGTTTTCAAACCATCCACCAGCACCAATTAAAGGGCGTTGTGAAGAAAGGCCGTAATGATAATTTTTCGTTATTTCGGCAGTGCTCGCAGGTTCTTTTATGCGTGCCGTCAAGCGAAAGCTCAAGTGGGCGTTATTTTCGTCCTCAGCAAGAAGTCTTGCTGACGGTAGCAGCTTCACATCGTAGTTTGTTGTTGTTGAATCAAGACTTGCTTCTAACGGCCGACCGATATCCAAAGTTTTTGTAAGTAATTGATGCACCGTGCTATCAAATTTTATTTTCGATGTTGCACCTGAGTCGCCAATTGCTGACGCATTTCGTGAGGTGTCAATAATGACCCCGAGTAACCCAAGAAAACGGCCAGTATCATTTTTCCCACCGATAAATATTTGACTATCAGGGATAAGGTAATCACCCCCCGGAGTTTCCGTGAGAGTGGATACTGTTTCAGATGATATGGTGACACGAGTAGGTACTATG
>JAKFUJ010000330.1 GCA_021732805.1 Betaproteobacteria bacterium
GAACTGAAGAATACCGAGACCTGGAAAAAGGATCCGAAGGCGGCGGAGGCGAAGCTGCTGGAAGACTGGATTGCCAATTATGGCGGCGAGAGCGGTAAGCTGGTGATTAACGATCCTGTTGGTTGCGAAACCTGCGGCGGCAGCGGTTACAAGGGCCGGGTGGGCCTGCACGAGCTGCTGGTGGGTACTGACGCCCTGAAGAAAAACATCCAGGAGCATGCGCGCGTCGCGGAAATGGTGGCGACCGCGCTGGAGCACGGGATGCGCACCCTGAAGCAGGACGGCATCGAAAAGGTGCTGATGGGCATTACCGACATGAAACAGGTACGCGCGGTTTGCATCAAGTAACTTCCACCCGGTAAACCGACCCCATGAATCAACCGGAACTTCTGCCGGAGGCAACAGAACTTGCCCACCGACTGGGGGAATTGCTGCGCATCGGCGTCTCGTTATCCCGGGAACGCGACATCAACCGGCTGCTCGAAGCCATCCTGATTGCAGCGAAGGACATTACCAACGCCGATGGCGGAACGCTGTACCGGATGACCGACGACCAGGCGCTGCGCTTCGAGATCATGCGCAATGACACGCTGGGCATTGCCATGGGCGGCACCAGCGGCACGGACATTCCGTTTTATCCGGTCAACCTGTTTGACAGTGACGGAAATGCCATCAACACCATGGTTGCAGCCTATGCCGTGCATCATGACTGCTCGGTCAACGTGGCGGATGCCTACAGCGAAGCCGGATTTGATTTCTCCGGCACCAAGAATTTCGACAAGAAAACCGGTTATCGTTCGACATCGTTCCTGACGGTGCCGATGAAGAATCACGAGGAAGAAATCATCGGCGTACTGCAGTTGATCAATGCCAAGAATCCCGAGACCGGGGAAGTGGTGCCGTTTTCACAGGACGACCAGCAGCTGGCTGAATCGCTTGCTTCGCAGGCGGCGATTGCGCTGACCAACCGCTTGCTGATCAACCATCTGGAAACCCTGTTTGAATCGTTCATCCAGATGATCAATGCCGCAATCGATGACAAGTCCCCCTATACCGGCGGGCATTGCGAACGGGTGCCGACGCTGACCATGCTGCTGGCCGAGGCTGTCAACAATTGCAAAGTCGGGCCGCTCAGGGATTTTACGATGAGCGACAGTGACCGTTACGAGCTGAAAATCGCCGGGTTGCTGCACGATTGCGGCAAGGTGACGACTCCTGTGCATGTGGTCGACAAGGCGACCAAGCTGCAGACCATCTATGACCGCATCGAGCTGATCGACACGCGGTTTGAGCTCATCAAACGCGATGCGCAGCTGGCGCTGCTGAGCGGCAACGCATCTGCAACCGATACCGAGGTTCTGCTCCGTGACATTGAGCAGGACCGCGAATTTCTGAGGAAAACCAATGTCGGCGGTGAATTCATGCGCGATGAGGATATTGCCCGGGTCAAGGCGATCGCAGTCAAGTACCGCTGGCAGCGACCGGATGGCACTGTCGGTGATTTTCTGTCGCCGGATGAAATCGCCAACCTGACCATCCGCGCCGGCACGCTGACGCCTGCCGAGCGACAGGTCATCAATCACCATATCGATGTCACGATACAAATGCTGGAGTCCCTGCCGTGGCCCCGGCATCTGAAGCGGGTCCCGGAATATGCGGGCGGACACCACGAACGCATGGACGGCAAGGGCTACCCGCGCGGACTCAAACGCGAGGAGATGTCGGTGCAGGCCCGCTGCATGGGCATTGCCGACATCTTCGAGGCACTGACGGCGAAAGACCGGCCCTACAAGAAAGGCAAGACCCTGACCGAGTCATTGACCATACTCGGCAAGTTCAAGTTGAACGGGCACGTTGATCCGGACCTGTTCGACGTGTTCATGTGGGAGAAGGTGTATGAGAAATACGCGAAGGAATTCCTTGATCCGGAACAGATAGACACGGTGGATGTCGCGGCAATTCCGGGTTACCAGCCGCCGCCAAGGCAATAACTTCGGCTTGGTGCGGGCCTTCGTGTCGCGGACTAGTCGTCCTTTTTCGATACGGCCACCACCAGTTTTTCGGTAACAGATTCGATATAGCCGGCATCGTACCCGCGTTCCTTCATTTCCCAGCGGAAGGTGTTGGCAAGGCGGGCTTTTTTGTAAATGCCGAGTTTGTGTTCCTTGCGGAACGCAGTGGCTTTTTCGAATAATTCATCCACCCGGCGTTCGAGATTTTTGAGCGACATGCCCGGGCTGCCCGGTACCTTTTTTTCCAACGGCGGGCGAAGCCTGGAAACTTCCTCTGCCAGCGTACAGGCAAATTCATCCACTTGTTTTCCGGATACGGAGCCGAAGAGTCCCATGCGAGTGCATCCTTGTGAGTCGAACGGCCAGTATGGCCGTGTAGAATGGAAGGATACCAAGCGAATCAAATCCGGTGTAGTCCCTGAACGACTATCCGGGCGCTGGAGCAGACGCCCGTATCTAGGCAGAGAGACCTCCTCAATATTTTCGCAGAGCACAAGACGAATTTCCCGCGCATGACGGTTACCGGAAGCCTGATCCTGTGCGGGCGGGGTATTGGCGCCCGCAGCTCGATTCACTTGGTGTCGGGCTGAAGGTCGGGATCTCATGGCGTGACGGCGCCGTATTTACCCATCGCGAGCGGCAGACGTGGTCACTTGCCGCCTTGCGATCGATGCTCTCCGTCCCGGGCGTGCGCTGGATCAATCTGCAGTACGGTAGCCGGGCCTCGGAACTTGCGGAGCTGCGCCAGGCGACCGGCATTGAAATCGTTGATTGGCCAGAGGCGATTGATGGCGACTATGACGAAACGGCAGCACTGGTCGGTGAACTGGATCTGGTGGTCAGTGTCTGCACTGCCGTTGCTCATCTGACTGGAGTGCTGTGGCGGCCAGCTTGGGTAATGACGGCAAAGATCCCCGGGTGGCGTTATGGACGGCATGGTTCCTCCATGCCATGGTATCCGCGTCTCAGGTTATTTCGTCAGGCTTCGCAGGGCGACTGGGGCCGGTTATTTCCCGGGTCGAGCTGGAGTTGAGGCAGTTGGCAGCAGTGGCATCCTGACGGTACGGCGGCCCGAGTTGATCCGGCCTATACAATGCAAGTTGTAAAGCACGCTTATATTGACGCGAAGCTTCCTTGACAGTGACAGATAAATATCCGGTTCCTGATACATGCTGAAAAATCTGCTGTTACATCTGCTGGGCGCCCCCGTACGGCTATTGCGTTCGCGGCGTGAGTCACGCGTATGGCCGGACTTTGAAGCGGCGATTTTGGAATTTAACCGGCGCAACTTTCCTGAAGTGGTCGTGAAATGCATGGCAGCGCTGGAGCGCGAACCGCGCAGCGCCCAGGCAAACCATCTGTGCGGCCGTGCACTGATTGCACTGGATCGGCATGCCGAAGCCGAAACTTATCTGAACGCGGCAGTATCTGCAGATCCGGGGCTGGCTGAAGTTTATTCCGATCTGGCGCTGGTGATGCTGAAGGCCGGTGATCATCAGGGAGCCGAGCGATTTTGCAGGCAGGCAGCGACGGTCCAGCCCAAGGAGCCCAGGTATCGGGTGCATCTGGCGGAAATCCTGGAGGCTACAGGCCGGGACAGGGAGGCGCTTGATGAACTGCTGATCGCCCAGGAATACGCGCCGGAACAGGTCGATGTGCTGCAGCAATTGATCATCAAACTTGACCAGTTGGGCTTGTACGCCGAAGCGCTGCAGGTGGCTGAACGATCCTGCCTTGAGCTCGGTGAAACCTTTGAAACCTGTTTTTTCCTGGCGTATGCCCGGTATTCAACAGGTGACCTTCAGGGTGCTGTTGATGCCGGCCGCCGGGCAATCAGTTTTCGCACAGATGTGCCGGGCATTTATGTCACTTTGGGGTCAGCGTTGCTTTCTCTGGGTAACATTGACGAGGCAGCTGCAACATACAGACAGGCACTGAAAGTGCTGCCGGATTATCCCGATGCGATGTTTCATCTCGGCATGCTGAACCTGATGCGCGGACGCTACCGCGATGGCTGGGAGGGCTTTGAATACCGGTTCAAGATCCGGCGCGCAATCAAGCGGTCCTGCGAACCACGCTGGAACGGCACATCTCTGCGCAGCCGAACCATTCATGTGATGCGCGAGCAGGGCATCGGTGACGACATCATGTATTCGTCCTGTTTCCCGCAGTTGATCAGAGATGCAAAA
>JAKFUJ010000378.1 GCA_021732805.1 Betaproteobacteria bacterium
CACCACTGAAGCCGGGGTCATCGCATTGCTCGGCGAACCGCGGGAAATCGTCAAATACCGCGAGGAAGTCGCGTGGGAGTGGCGTGTAGCCCTCGGGCCCGAATATGGCATATTCGTGGTCCGGTTCAGCCCCGATGGCAAGGCTACCGGCATTAACGTGCTGAAGGATTTCAAGTACGACGACCGGGGCGGCCCCTGACACTGCCCGCTGTCAGATCCCGGTGAGTTTGGAATTCGCCGCAGCGAGGCGGTCAACCAGGATGCGCAGGTAGGTGCGGTCAAAATTGAGCCGGCAGATCTCCGAGGCTTTTTCCAGGGCCTTGACGCTGATTTTGATCAGACGCACATCGGTGGCCGCAACCACGTCGGCGGAGCGCAGGCCCCCGGCCTCGCCCAGGTAGGCCATCTCGCCGACTGACTCGCCGGCCTTGAGCAGGCTCAGCAGCAAGCGCCGCTTGCGCAGCACCCTGGCCTCGCCCGAGACCAGGATGCAGAAAAAATCGCCGGGGTCGCCTTCATTCATGATGACCTCGTCCCTGGCAATATCCACCCACTCGGAGAAACGCAGCACCTCCCACAGTTCGACGTCGCCGAATGATCTGAAAAACGACAGGGTGCGCAGGATGTTGAATTTTTCGGTATCGAGCACACCGTGTTTGGGCAACGGCGTACCCGATGCAATGGCCGCGAGATCGTTGGCAAACTGCTCCCAGCTCATGTAGCGCACAGCCTGATCGCGCGCCATGGCACGGCTTACCACCAGATCAATTGCGGTGGGCACATCCTGCCGAAACTCCGAAGGCAATGGCGGATCATCATTGAGCACCTGGTTCGCCAAACCCGCAATGTTATCGGCGTGGAACGGCAGGCGCCCGGTCAGCAACTGGAACATCACCACACCCAGCGCATAAATGTCGGTCTGCAGGTTGACCGGTTTATTGAGATGCTGTTCCGGCGACATGTAGGCAGGCGTGCCGATGCCGTCGACCACGGTGCGTGTGGTCATCAGCAGCGCCGCCGAACCGAAATCAGTAATCTTGATATCGGTATTGTCCTTGACCAGGATGTTAGCCGGCTTGATGTCGCGATGGATGACGCCCAGCCGCGACGCAAAATCCAGCGCCTTCGCGCACTTGAAAATAACCTCGATAACGTCACCCAGCGCCAGCAGATTATCGCCTCGTGCAAACCGCTGCAGGGTGCCGCCCGACACATACTCCATGACGATGTAGGCACTGTCCTCGTCGGCCACGGCATCATAGATTTCGACGATGTGCGGATGCGTCAGTTTTCCGGCCAGCGACGCCTCGGTCAGAAACAGGTGATGCAGCAACTGGCCGCGGATTTCGTCCTTCAGCGCGTTCTGCGACACCAGCTTGACCGCCACTTCCCGCGCGTTGAAGGCATCACGCGCCAGAAACACCGTGCTGGTTGCGCCATCGCCAAGTTTTTTGACAACCTCGTACTTGCCGATCTTGTTGACGATCGATTCCGCCATGAGCTGCCGCCTTTTTTGATTTTTTGCACTTCCAGACACAATCCGGCACGCCTGCATGCCGCCGCATGATTAAAACCTACCACCTGTCCAGCGTCAACCTGCCGATGCGTTAACATGCAATGAATCCATCAGACATGGTCCGCATGACTGCAGCTCAGACGAACAACCGACGCTGGCAATTCTGGATCGATCGCGGCGGCACCTTCACCGATATCGTTGCGCGCCGCCCCGACGGCGGCCTCGTCACACACAAATTGCTGTCGGAGGACCCGGACCGTTATCGCGATGCCGCGCTTGCCGGTATCCGCGACCTGCTCGGCATCACCCGCGATGCCGTCATCCCGGCCGAATGCATCGAAACAGTGCGCATGGGCACCACGGTTGCCACCAATGCCCTGCTCGAACGCCGCGGTGAACGCACGGCGTTGTTCATCACCCGCGGTTTCGGCGATGCGCTGCGCATCGCATGGCAAAACCGGCCGCGCATTTTTGACCGCCGCATCGTGCTGCCGGATCTGCTCTACGACGCCGTTGTGGAAGTCGATGAACGCATCGGCGCACAGGGCGACATCATCCGTGCGCCTGATGTCGCGGCACTGCGCCGGGATTTCACTGCGATACGGGCGCAGGGTTATGACGCGGTCGCCATCGTGTTCATGCACGGCTACCGGTATCCGGCGCATGAACAACAGGCTGCCGCCGTTGCCCGCGATTGCGGTTTTAGCCAGATTTCGGTGTCGCATGAAGTCAGCCCGCTGATGAAACTGGTGTCCCGCGGCGATACCACCGTGGTCGACGCCTACCTGACGCCGGTGCTGCGGCATTACGTCGAACAGGTGAAGAGCGAGCTGCCGGGCGTTCGCCTGCTGTTCATGCAATCCAGCGGCGGCCTCACCGATGCCGTCCGTTTCCGCGGCAAGGACAGCATTCTTTCCGGCCCCGCCGGCGGCATCGTCGGCGCGGTACGCACGGCCATGCACGCAGGCTGCGCACGCATCATCGGTTTCGACATGGGCGGCACCTCCACCGACGTGGCGCATTTCGCCGGAGATGACATGGCTGCACTGGAACGTACTTTTGATGCGCAGGTGGCGGGCGTGAGAGTACGCGCGCCGATGCTCGCCATCCACACCGTCGCCGCCGGCGGCGGATCGATACTCCATTTCGACGGCGCACGCATGCGCGTCGGGCCCGATTCCGCCGGCGCCGATCCCGGCCCTGCGTGTTACGGCAAGGGCGGCCCGCCGACCATCACCGACTGCAATGTCGTGCTCGGCAAAATCCAGCCGGAATATTTCCCGCGGGTTTTCGGCAATGACGGCCGCCAAGCGCTGAATATCGCTGCCGCCGAACAACGACTCACTGCATTACAAAACGAAATTATCAATAAAAACAACAACTTGAATTCAATCGCCGCAGTCGCCGAAGGTTATGTGCAAATCGCCGTCGAAAACATGGCCAATGCGATCAAAAAAATTTCCGTGCAGCGCGGCCACGACGTCACCGGCTACACGCTGGCCTGTTTCGGCGGCGCCGCCGGTCAGCACGCCTGCCGCGTCGCCGATGCGCTGGGCATGCCGCGCATATTCATTCATCCGCTGGCGGGTGTACTTTCTGCATACGGCATGGGCCTTGCCAACATCACTGCGATGCGCGAATGCGCGATCGAAGCGGCGCTGGATGCGGCGTTGGAAAAAAAACTGGCCGTGCAGTTCGCCATGCTCGGAGAGGCCGCGCACGACGAGGTTGCTGCACAGGGCGTCGCCGCAGACAGGATCACGCTGCACCCTCGCGCCCACATCAAATATGCCGGTACTGATTCGACTTTGATGGTGGCCAGCGGTTCGGCAACTGCGATGCAGCCGGCCTTCGAACAGCTTTATCTGCAGCGTTACAGTTTCCTGATGCCCGACCGTGCACTGATCGTCGAAGCGATTTCCGTCGAGGCCGTCGGTCACAGCGCGGCGACGGAACATGCCGATGCGGCAACGCCAACGTCCGATGCGCCTTATGCCGCCAACCGCGTGCGCATGTACAGCAACGGTGAATGGCATCTGGCGCCGCTTTATATCCGCGACACACTGGCGCCCGGCCACACCATCACTGGTCCGGGGATCATTGCCGAATCCAATGCGACTACCGTTATCGAACCCGGCTGGCAGGCCGAAATCACGCCGCACAACGACCTGATGCTCACACGCTGTTCAACGCGCCCGGCCATCCGCGCGGACAGCCGCGCTGATCCGGTGATGCTCGAAGTGTTCAACAACCTTTACATGTCGATCGCCGAACAGATGGGCGCGACGCTGGCCAATACCGCGTATTCGGTCAACATCAAGGAACGTCTGGATTTTTCCTGCGCGCTGTTCGATGCTGCAGGCAATCTGATCGCCAACGCTCCGCACATGCCCGTGCATCTGGGCTCCATGGGCGAAAGCGTCAAGGCGGTGATCAATGCCAATCGCGGCAACATGAAACCGGGCGATGCGTGGATGCTGAATGACCCCTATGCCGGCGGCACCCACCTGCCCGATATCACGGTGATCACACCGGTATTTGATGCCGGGGGTCGCGAAGTGCTGTTCTACACCGGATCGCGCGGCCACCACGCCGATGTCGGCGGCATCACACCGGGTTCGATGCCGCCGGACAGCCGCCATATCGACGATGAAGGCGTGCTCATTTCGGATTTCCTGCTGG
>JAKFUJ010000426.1 GCA_021732805.1 Betaproteobacteria bacterium
CGCTGCTGCTCGCCTGGCTGATGCAGTTGCTGGAATTGCTGATTGTGATGCAGATCCGCGGTTTCAGCTTTGGAACCGCAGCGGGAATGACGGTCATCGGCATTGCCGCGCTCGCCGCCGTGGCCGTACTCAAGCTGCTGATTTACATCGTCTTCGGCGCGACGCTGCTGCAGGCGTTGCTGTCATGGATCAACCCCGGCAGCCCGGTGGCGCCGTTGCTGGACGCGATGACACGGCCGTTCCTGCGCCAGTTCCGCCGCCGCATTCCGCCGGTCGGCAATGTCGATCTGTCGCCGTTGCTGCTGCTGGTCATCTGCCAGTTGATACTGATGCTGCCGGTGGCCTGGCTGGAATCGCTGGCGATGCAGCTGTTTCGCTGAGCGTCTCAGGTATCGGTATCACCCTTTTCACTGCGTCTATTTTCTTCACCACGATTACGCGCACGCCATGCCCGCACCAGCAGCGTCGTCGCGATCCACACCGCCAGTAAAGCCAGCGGCAGCGTGATCACCCGCGGCGCCATCACCGCCACCACCGCCAATGCAAAAAATGTCAGTGCAACACCGGACATCAATCCTGATTCCGCACGGCCCAGCGTACGGCGGTTACTGAGCGCCGCGCCTACCGTGTTGCCGATACGCAGCGCACCGGCAGCAGCGCGCGCCGCACGGCCGGCTGAGCCGGCAGCCTGGCGCCTGGGCCGGGCCGACGGCGTGACCCGCCGTCGTTCGCTGAGCACGATCTCGGTGGCATTGCCCAGATCCTCCTCGTACATGTCCTGCATGCGGCGTGCAACGCCCTCGTCCTCGATGGCCACGTCGAGTTCGTAATTGCTGATCCAGCTGGCTATGTTGAGATTGGTGGATCCGACGCGGGCCCAGCGGCAATCCGCCACTGCGGTTTTGGCGTGCAACATCGCGCCGTTCCATTCAAACACGCGGATGCCGGCCTCGAGCAAGGTCCGGTAACCGGAGCGCGACAGTTGCGCCAGCATCGGCAGGTCGCTGGTTCCGGGAACCAGCAAGCGGACATCGACGCCGTCCTTCGCTGCAGCGCGCAGCGCCTGCACATAAGGTGTGACGCCGACAAAATAGGCGTCAGTCAGCCATAGCGTATCGCGCGCCATCGCCGCAATCATCTGGTCGAGGCGGTACATGCCGGCGGTGGTTGGCTGGCTGGCCAGTACCCGCACCAGCACATCGCCTGCTTTGGCGGGGTTATCTGCGACATTCACGTCCAGCGCATCCTCATCGTCCGCTGCTGCCGCAGCCCAGGTCTGTGCAAATGCCCGCTGGATGTCGGCAACCGCGGGCCCGCGAACCTCAATCCCGGTGTCACGCCACGGCTCCAAACCACGCGCGGGGTTTCCCTGCCATTTGCTGCTGACGCAGATGCCGGTCACATAACCCACGATGCCATCGACAGCAACCATTTTCCGGTGATCACGGGTCAACCAACCGAACGGGCTGTCCAGACGCGGCCTGTTAAAACAGCGAACGATGCCGCCTGCATCAATCAGTGGTTGCAACAAGTTACCGGTACCGACACCGAGCGCGCCCATCCAGTCATAAATCAATCTGACCACTACACCCGTCCGGGCGCGCTCGGCCAGCGTCGCGACAAATTCGCGGCCCACAGCATCATTGGCAATGATGTAATTCTCGAACAGCACCGAATGACGGGCGCCAGCGATGGCTTCCAGCCATGCCGGATAGTGTTCATCGGCATCACGCAGGATGCGCACTGCATTGCCGGCAACCAGCGGCGCCCCGGCCGCGCGCGTAAAGACCTGCTCGGCCAGCCGGCGCAGTTCGGGTGTGGCGCGGCGCAGCGGCGGGATCACACTCGATTGCGATGCTGCGGTTGTTGCCATGTTGCGCTCTCAAGACGGGACAGGGCGGAACGCTGCTCCGTTACATCAGCACGATATCGAACTGCTCCTGATTGTAGGCCGACTCCACCTGCAGTGAAATCGGCTTGCCGATGAAATCGGACAGCATCGCCAGATTGTGCGATTCCTCGTCGAGAAACATGTCGATGACCTGTTGCGAGGCCAGTATGCGGAACTCGCGCGCATCGAATTGCCGGGATTCGCGCACCATTTCGCGCAACACTTCGTAACACGCGGTCTGCGCAGTTTTCAGTTCACCGCGGCCGCTGCACACCGGACACGGCTCGCACAACACATGCGCCAGGCTTTCGCGGGTGCGCTTGCGCGTCATCTCGACCAGTCCAAGCTGGGTGAAGCCGTTGACCGTCATCCGCGTGCGGTCACGCGCCAGCGCCTTGCGGAATTCGTTGAGCACCGCATTGCGGTGTTCCTCGGTTTCCATGTCGATGAAATCGATGATGATGATGCCGCCCAGATTGCGCAAACGCAGTTGCCGGGCGATGATCTGCGCGGCTTCGAGATTGGTCTTGAATATGGTGTCGTCAAAAGTACGGCCGCCGACAAATCCGCCGGTGTTGACATCGACCGTGGTCAGCGCCTCGGTCTGGTCGATGATCAGATAACCGCCGGATTTAAGATCAACACGGCGTGCCAGTGCGCGCTCGATGTCGTCTTCGACGTTGTGCAGGTCAAACAACGGCCGCTCGCCCTGATAGTGGCTCAGCCGTGCCAGCACATTGGGCGTGAACTGACCGGCAAACTGGCACATCGCCTGATGGGTTTCGCGCGAATCGACATGGATTTTTCCGGTGTCTTCATGGGCGAAATCGCGCAGCACGCGCAGACTCAGCGTCAAATCCCGATACAGCAGTGCCAGCGACGGCGCAGTACGCGCCTGCTCCTGGATGTCATACCACAGCTTGCGCAGGTATTCGACGTCGGAAGCCAGCTCGCGGTCGGATGCCGCCTCGGCCATGGTGCGGATGATGAAACCGCCTTTTTCATCGGCGGGCAACAGATGCTGCAGCTTCTCGCGCAGATGAACACGTTCATCCTCGTCCGCGATGCGCTGGGAGATGCCGATATGCGACTCCTGCGGCAGATAAACCAGCAGCCGGCCGGCAATGCTGATCTGCGTCGACAATCGCGCGCCCTTGGTGCCGATCGGATCCTTGATCACCTGCACCATCAGGTTCTGCCCCTCGTTGAGCAGGCGCTCGATGGGCAGGCCGGATTCGCCGTTGACACGATTGCCCCAGATGTCGGCCACATGCAGGAACGCGGCGCGTTCGCCGCCGATATCGACAAATGCCGACTGCATGCCGGGCAGCACGCGCACAACCCGGCCCATGTAGATGTTGCTGACGAACCCGCGCGAAGACGCGCGCTCGATATGCAGCTCCTGCGTCACGCCGTGCTCGATCACGGCAACACGGGTTTCCTGCGGAGTGACGTTGATCAGTATGTCTTCGCTCATGGCGAATTTCAGGGAACGCTGATGCCGTGACTGCGCAGCAGGTCGGCGGTTTCGGCGAGAGGGAGGCCCATGATACCGGAATAGCTGCCTTCGATACGCGTGATGAAGGCGGCGGCGCGGCCCTGCACGGCATACGCACCGGCCTTGTCGGTCGGCTCACCGGTTGCAACATAACGACGGATTTCATCAGCCGCCAATGTTCGAAACCACACCCGCGACTCCGAAACCCGGGTTTCGATATGGTCACCGCCGGCCACCGCCACCGCGGTCAGTACGCGATGTTCGCGTCCGGCAATCAATCGGAGCATGCGTGCGGCATCCGCGGCATTCGCCGGCTTGCCGAGTATCACGTCGTCGCAGACCACGGTGGTATCCGCCGCCAGCACCGGGCGCACGGCAAGGCGCCGGGCCATCGTGATATTCACCGCGGCCTGCACCTTCCCCCGGGTCACGCGCAGCACATAGGCGTCGGGCGATTCACCGGCAAGCGGCGCTTCATCGACATCGGCGGGATAACGCGGCGCTTCTCGCAACGGAATGATTTCGAAAGTCACGCCGATCTGGCGCAGCAGTTCGCGGCGACGGGGACTGCGTGAGGCGAGGTAAATGGATTTTTCGAACATTATTTACCGTTGGTCATGGCGGTTGGGGTTGCGCCCGGATGGTTGCACTTGTTCACCCGTTCTGCTTCGCTCCAAGTGTTCCCTTGACTCGTTCACATTTCACTCTCTGTGATACGGATGACCGGCAAGCATGGAAGCGGCTCGGTACAACTGCTCGGAC
>JAKFUJ010000393.1 GCA_021732805.1 Betaproteobacteria bacterium
ATTGACGGTGTTCGTCGATAACCGGATTCAGGATCATCGCCCGGGGTTTCATGTGGCCACTCCCCTGCGCATCACCGGATCGCAGCGCTATGTACTGGTCAACCGCGGCTGGGTTGCAGCCAACCGCGATCGCAGTCTGCCGGAAGTGGCGACGCCAGGCGGCGAACAATTGGTGCAGGGCATTGCGGTTGCCTGGAGCGAGCGTTATCTCGAACTTTCGGATCAGGTTGCCGAGGGCAATGTCTGGCAGAACCTGGTGTTCGAGCGCTATCGCCAGTCGACCGGACTGGAACTGCATCCGTTTGTGATCCAGCAGGAAGGTGCTGCCGGGGATGAATTGGTGCGGGCATGGAGTCGGCCCGATCTCGGCCGCAACACGCATCGGGCTTATGCGTTTCAGTGGTACGCACTGAGCCTGGCCATTTTGATTTATTACCTGGTGACCCATGTCAAACGACGTTCCTCCGCAAAGCCGTAAAACCCTGTGGCTGGTGGCCGCGGTGTGCATTGCGCCCTTTGTCGCCTCGTTCACGGCTTATTATTTTTATCAACCCGAGGGCCGGGTGAACTACGGTGAGTTGATGACCGGCAGGCAACTGCCCGCCAACGAACTCAAACTGACCGACGGCAAAGCGTTTTCATTCAAACAACTTGAGGGCAAGTGGGTGTTTGTCACGGTGGATGACGCGGTCTGCGATGCGTACTGCGAAAAAAAGCTGTGGCAGATCCGTCAGGTGCGCAAGACGCAGGGCAAATATCCGGAGCGTATCGAACGCGTTTGGTTGATTACCGGCGGCGGCCAGCCGGCTGAACGCCTGCGCAGTGAATATGCGGGCACTTGGACGGTCAATGCAGACAACGCGATATTCGAAGCGCTACCGTACACGGACGCGCGTTCGGATCATATTTATCTGATCGACCCGCTGGGTAATCTGGTACTGCGTTATCCACGAGATGCCGATCCCAGTCTCATGAAAAAAGATTTGGATCGCCTGCTCAAGGTCTCGCGGATTGGATGAAGATCGCGATAAATCGTAACTAATTGATTTTATTAATATTTTAATCATGTTCCGAAAGCTGGTCTGGTTCGCGCTGATCTACACCTTCGTCGTTGTCGTCGTCGGCGCCTACGTGCGCCTGGCTGACGCCGGCCTCGGCTGTCCCGACTGGCCCGGTTGTTATGGCGAACTGACACCGCATCATGCGCAGGACGACATTGCGCGCGCTGTTGCCGAACAGGGCGGCACACACGGGCCGGTGTCGCTGGGCAAGGCGTGGAAGGAAATGTTTCATCGCTACATTGCCGGCGGCCTGGGGCTGCTGATTCTCGCGATCACGGTGACCGCGTGGTTAAAGCGTCGTGAATTGCAGCAGTCACCGTTGCTGGCGACAGGACTGCTGTTGCTGGTAATGCTGCAGGCGGCGCTGGGCATGTGGACGGTGACGCTGTTGCTGAAACCGGTGATTGTCACGCTGCATCTGCTGGGCGGGCTGGCGACGCTGGCGTTGCTGATGTGGCTGGCGTTGCGGCAACAAACACTTCCTGCAATTGCGTCGACTACTGCTTCAGGGTTACGACCATGGGCAATATTGGCACTGCTGGTGGTGATTGCGCAGATTGCGCTGGGCGGCTGGGTGTCGACCAATTACGCGGCATTGGCCTGCATCGACTTTCCGACCTGCCACAACGCATGGATGCCGCAGATGGATTTCCGTCACGGTTTTCAGCTGGTGCGCGAACTGGGCATGACCGCTGCCGGCGCTCACCTGAGTTATGACGCGATTACTGCAATTCACTGGACGCACCGAGTAGGTGCGCTGGTGACATTGCTGTATGTCGGCGGTTTTGCGCTGATCCTGACACGCAGCCCGGAAATGCGCAGTTATGGCGTGGTGCTGTTGATCGCACTGCTGGCGCAGGTTGCTCTGGGCATCGCCAACGTGCTGGGCGGTCTGCCGTTGCCGGTGGCCGCTGCGCACAACGCAGGAGCGGCAATTTTATTGGTCACCATGGTGGTGATAAACTTCGCCTTTCACAGAGGATTGAGGAGTCGGAATTGAGGATTGAGTAATCGGCAGCAACGCATCAGGCCTCTCCACCAAGACTCACAATCCTCAATCCACAATTCTGACTCAACAATGTCATCCACTGTTGCTCGTACCCCCCTGTCTTCCCGCATCCAGCAGTTCTACGCGCTGACCAAACCACGCGTGGTGTCGCTGATCGTGTTCACCGCGGTGATCGGCATGTTTCTGGCGACGCCCGGCATGGTGCCGGTGACCATCCTCTTTGCGGCGACGCTGGGCATCGCACTGGTGGCCGGCGCTGCGGCAGCGGTGAACTGTCTGGTTGAACAGAAGATAGACGCGTTGATGATGCGGACCCAGGCGCGGCCCCTGCCGCGCGGGCAGCTGACTTCGCTGGAAACGATGGTGTTTTCCGGCGTGATCGGCGGCATCGGCCTGGTGCTGCTGTATCAGTGGGTCAACGCGTTGACCATGTGGCTGACGCTGGCGACCTTTGTCGGTTACGCCGTGGTCTACACCGTGATCCTGAAACCGATGACGCCGCAGAACATCGTTATCGGCGGCGCCTCGGGCGCCATGCCGCCGGTGCTGGGCTGGGCCGCGGTGACCGGTGATGTCTCGCCACAGGCGCTGACCCTGTTCCTGATCATTTTTGCGTGGACCCCACCGCATTTCTGGGCGCTGGCCTTGTACCGTAAAAACGAATACGCCAAAGCCGGCGTGCCGATGTTGCCGGTGACACATGGCGACAAATTCACGCGGCTGCATGTGCTGCTCTACACCATCATCCTGCTGGCGTGCTCCACGCTGCCGTTTGTGACGCGCATGAGTGGATTGATGTACCTGGCATCAGCGCTCGCTCTGGGTGCAGTGTTCATGTGGTATGCGGTGAAAATCTATACCGATTACAGCGATGCGCTGGCGCGGCGAACCTTCCGTTTTTCGATCCTGTACCTGACGCTCATATTCGCCGCGCTGTTGATCGATCATTACCTGCAGCTTTTTTTCTGAGTACCGCCTGATGTCAAAACTGCAGCGCCTGTCCGCGGTACTGGCGATCTTCGCCGGCCTGATGTTTGTGAGCGCCTGCACGCAACAACCCGAAGCGCCGCGCTTCAAGCTGACCGATGTCACCGGCGCTTCGTTTGGCAAGGACTTCACGCTGACCGACCATAACGGACAGCGTCGCACAATGGCCGATTTCAAGGGCAAGGTGGTCACGGTTTTTTTCGGGTTCACACACTGCCCCGATGTCTGTCCGACCACGCTGGGCGAGATGGCGCAGGTGATGAAGGAGCTGGGCAAGGATGCCGACCGGCTGCAGGTGCTGTTTGTCACCGTCGATCCGGAGCGTGATACGGCAGAGGTGCTGAAGCGTTACGTGCCGGCCTTCCATCCGGCGTTCCTCGGCATGACCGGCAGTGCTGAAGATATCGCGCGCAGCGCCAAGGAGTTCAAGATTATTTACCAGAAGCAGATTCTGCCCGGCGGCGGTTACAGCGTGGATCATTCTGCGGGCACCTTTATCCTCGATGGCGAAGGCCGGCTGCGCCTGTTTGCCCAGTACGGTGTCGGTGCGCCGGCATTGCTGCACGACATCCGATTGTTGATGAAATGAATAAAGAGATTGACGAAGAAATAAAAAAAGCCCCGGAAAACCGGGGCTTTTTGTCGCGTCAGCAGATCAGTTTAGCGCAATCAACTCTTTCATTTTGCCGAGTGCCTTGGCTTCGATTTGCCGGATGCGTTCTGCGGAAACACCGAACTCCGCTGCCAGATCATGCAATGTCAGCGATTTTTTTTCAGCCAGCCAGCGTGCTTCAATGATGCGCCGGCTGCGCGGGTCGAGGGCGGCGAGGGCATTTTCCAGACCTTCACCACGCAGGCGCGCGGTCTGCTCGGTTTCCAGCAGCTTGCCCGGTTCAGCGTCATCCGCTGCGAGATAGGCGATTGGCGCGTACTGCTCGTGCTCGTCATCAGCGGCGGGTTCCAGCGCCATGTCCTGGCCGCCAAGACGGGTTTCCATTTCGACGACTTCCTCGGGTTTGACCCCGAGTTTGCGCGCGACTTCCCGCACTTCTTCCGGGCC
>JAKFUJ010000292.1 GCA_021732805.1 Betaproteobacteria bacterium
GTAGTACGCGCAGCGTCCGCTCCAGGCTGTCGGCAGTGATGGCAGCAGCCACGGCATGCAGCGGCAGATGCGTGGTCGCCAAGGCCACGCGCAGGCCGCCGCCGGCGAGCATCATCACCACCTGCGGCGCATGCAGCCGTTCGGCGAGAAACTCGGTGTGGCCGGTGAAAGCCATGCCGGCATCATTGATGACGCCCTTGTGTACCGGCGCCGTGGCCATGGCATCGAAAGCGCCGTCGCGACAGCCGTCGGCAGCAACTTCCAGTGTGCGCAGCACATAGGCGCTGTTCGCCGGATTCAGTACGCCGGCTTGCGCCGTTTGCGCGAGCGGCACATGCAGCACGGAAAAATTAACGGCATTCGCGGTATCGCTGTAGTGCGGCATTGCAACGGTGATGCCCAGGGTTTGTGCGCGTTCCTGCAGCAACCCGACGTCGGCGATGACCACAATCCGCGCCGGCAGCCGGCGTTGCGCCAGCATCACGCACAGGTCAGGACCAATGCCCGCAGGCTCTCCCGCAGTGACGGCGACCAGCGGCAGTCCGACGGGGTCGGGCACGGCATTAACCTCTATTAAGCAATTGTTTTATAACGATTTTTCTTCAAGCCGCTGCTCGACATAAGCACGGTCGCGGAGTTGTCTGACCCACTCCTGGTAGGCCTCGTCGGTTTTGCGTTCGCGCAGGGCCTGGCGCGCATTCAGACGCTGACCCTCCTGCGTCCGGTCCTGGGTGCGTCGCTCCAGCACTTCGATCAGGTGCCAGCCGAAAGGGCTGCGCACCGGCGGACTGATTTCGCCTATCTTCAGGGCATTCATTGCCTGCTCGAATTCGGGCACAGTATCGTCAGGATTAAGCCAGCCGAGGTCGCCACCGCGCGCCGCGCTGCCGTCATCCGATCGTGCGCGCGCCAGTTCCGCGAAGTCGGCCTTGTTGTCCAGGCGTTCTTTCAGCGCCAGCAGACGATTGCGCGCTTCGGTTTCCGACACCAGCTCGTTGGTCTTGATCAGGATGTGACGGGCGCGGGTTTGCTGCACCATGACTGGCGCCTGCCCGCCGCGGCGCTCGTTGAGCTTGAGGATGTGGAAGCCGTTGGGGCTGCGCAGCAATCCGCTGATGGCGCCGGCCTGCAGCGGCTGCACCGCTTCGAGAAAAAGCCCGGGCAGACGCTTGCTTTCGCGCCAGCCGATCAATCCGCCCTGCAGTGCCTCGGGTGCGTCGGAAAAAGCGGCTGCAACCTGACGGAAATCAGTGCCGCTTTTCAACTGCGCCAGCGCTTCTTCAGCCCGGGCGCGACGGTTCTGCAGCTGCTCGGGAGACGCATTTTCGGGCACCGAGACCAGAATGTGCGACACGTTGAATTCATCTTCGCGCCCGGTTTGCGCCTGCACCGCTTTCAGGAAGTTATCCACCTCGGATTCGGTGATGACGATTTTCTGCGCCACCTCACGGTCGCGCAGACGCGAGATGGTGATCTGGTTGCGGATGTCTTCACGGAATTTTTCAAACGGCACGCTGTCCTTTTCCAGCGTGGCGCGCAATTCATTCACGGTCATCTTGTTGTCGCTGGCAATCCGTTCCAGCGCACGCCCGAGTTCCGCATCGTCTACGCGCATACCGATGTCGCGGGCATGCTGGATCTGCACTTGATCGTTGATCAGGCGTTCGATCAGCTGGCGCTCGATCACTTCGCGAGTCGGCGGCGGCGTCCCCTGCTGCCGCAACTGGCGAAACGCAAAATCGACGCGGGCGGAGAGTTCCTGCTGGGTGATGATTTCATCGTTGACCACGGCAACGATGCGGTCGATGGTGACGATCGTCCGTGGTTTGGCAGTTTGCTGGGAATGAACGGTTGCGCCCACCGGCAGCAGGATCGCCAACAGGGCAAATGACATCCAACGCCGTCGCAGTACTCGGAAATGCATGCAGTATCCAGATCTTTCAGTTCAAGAAAAAAGCGCGTGAATCGGAAATCGGTATCAGGCCGCTCAGAACAATCCCGGTACATTGTATTCGACTGGCGAGTTTGAGCGGGGGTCGATCTGTTTGTAGCCGCCGATGTTGCGTTTGAATGCTTCCAGCGGGCTGGTGCCGATGCGCGACATGCCGGAAAGCTCAAGCTGGATGAATATCGAGGTGCTGGCGCTGGCGGTGGTGGTGGCAAAACGATGGCCGGCGATGCGCAGCGCCCAGCAGCGATCACTGTATTCAAAGCCGGCGAGGGCTTCCAGCGTGCGTCCGTCGCGCAGCGAGTAATTCCAGCGCCCGACGGCAGTCCAGCGTCCGTCGATCGGCCATTGCGTCGACAGGTCCATCTGGCGCACGGTATTGACGGTTTCGCGGTAGGCCAGATTGATCACCTTGCCGGCCTGGGGCTGATAACGGGTCGCGATATTGAATTTCTGGGTCTGTTTCAGATCGGTGTTGTATTGCCAGCCGGCATCACCGGTCCAGTTTTTGGCAATGTTGCCGCCGATCGCCGCCAGAAAGTCGGACGAATTGCTGTCGCTGGCGCGCGGCGGTATTCCAGGCACGGTCACCAGTTGCGGTTCGAAGTAGTAACGCTGGGCGATGGCGGCGCGCAGCCGTTCGATGCCGCTGGCGACGTCGATGAAACGGGTGCTCAGGCCCAGCGTCAACTGGTTGGCGTCATTGATGCGATCCTGGCCGCTGAACTGGTTTTCGGTGTATATGGTGGCGAAATTGATGTCCTGAAGGCCGCTTTCAAAATTCGGGATCCGGCTCTGATCCTTGTACGGGATATAAACGTAGTAAGCCTTGGGTTCAAGCGTCTGGATCAGCGTCTGACCGCGGGCCTGGATCTCGCGCTCAAACACGACGCCGCTGTCGGCGCTGAATATCGGCAGGCTGCGCGTCGCATCGGGCAGGTTGGCGATGTTGTTGTTACCGACGGCGTAATGCGTGAAATGAGCACCGATCTTGGGCGTGACATAGGCAAACGCGTTTTGCAGCGGCATCGAAAAACTCGGATAGGCCAGGCTGCGATAGCCGTTGACCAGCGAGGGATGCGCAAAAGACGTAAAACTGCCAAGCACGTCGAGATCGCCCCAATTGGTGAGGCGTTGCGCCGTCAGCGTCAGCTGCGGCTCGCGATTGTACGGCCCGATCAGCGGCACCTGCGGATCCGCCTGCAGCGTCTGCCAGCGCTGGGCAAATGCCGAGAAGTTGTAGGTCCCGCCGTCACCCCAAAGTCCGTTGCGCGCCAGCGTGATGTCGTTGGACAGAAAAACCTGTGACGTCACCGCCACCTGGGTCGACAGGTCGGTGAAATAGGCGCCGTCAGAAACACGGTTGATGTTGACGACGCTGTTCCACTGATCGCTCAATTTCTGCTGGTGTTTGGTGAACAATCCCCAGCGGTCACGGTCGATCTGCTGGTCTTTGGCGAGTATTTCCGCGCGCACATCGCCGGCTCCACCGGAATTCAGATAACGGAACTCGCCGCCCAGTTGCAGTCCGCGTTTGGTCATGTAGCGCGGGTACAGCGTCGCATCCATGTCGGGCGCGATGTTCCAGTAAAACGGCGTGGTGAATTCGAAACCCGTGGTGTTGGACGTGCGGTAGCTCGGGGTCAGAAGTCCCGACTTGCGTTCTTCGTGCAGCGAAAACGACAGATAGGGCGAATAAAAAATTGGCACATCAAAAAACACGATGCTCGCGTCGCGGGCGACACCGACATCACGATTACGATCGATGTCGAGTTGTTTGGCATTAAGATACCAGGCGTCGTTGCCCGGTTCGCAGGTGGTATAGCTCGCGGTTTGGACGCGGTACTGGCCGGGCCCCTCAAACAGCAGCTTTTCCGCGGTACCGCGGCCATCGGTTTCGACGATACGCCCCTTGTTGCCGGTGATGGGCCCGGTTTCAGGCGTCACCATCAGCTTGTATCGTGGACGGTCGATATAACCACGGTCAGTGCCGAGCTCATAACGCAGCGCATCGCCGTCGATGACCTCCCGATCCTGCTCGATGTGTACATTACCTTTTGCGGTGATCACATCCGTCGGCGTATCGTGGCGCATCCAGTCGGCGTAGAAAGCATGACCACGCTTGCGCAGCCGCGCATT
>JAKFUJ010000186.1 GCA_021732805.1 Betaproteobacteria bacterium
TCGTTGCGCGGGGTGTGGTCGATGGTGTCTTCGCCGATGAATTCGAGGGTTTTGTCGGCGTCGTCCTGTTTGGAGACGCGGATGCGGCCGGCCGGCAGCGGCATGCCCATGTTCTGTTCCCTGGCGTTTTTGAAGCCGAGGTAGACGTCGACTTTTTTGTTGCTTTGTACGCCGTAGTTGCGGTCGGTGGCGGGGCCGCCGTAAGGGCGGGCATTGGCTGCACCGTAGTAGACCAGTGTTTTTTCACAGGGCACGGCGCGGGCGACCGGGAACAGTTCGATCTGTTTGGTCGAGTTGTCGGGCAGCGTGGTCGGGCGGCCCAGCGTGTAAAGGTGATATTCGAAGAATTCCTTTTCCTCAAAACCTTTGGCACGGTCTTCCATGGCCATGGCACGCTGCGCGACGGGCGCCGCGTAGACGCGGCCTTGCGGTTGTGCGCGTTGTACGTCGCCGGCGACCAGTTTCAGTTTGGCCTCGGGATAACCGGCGCCGGACTGGTTGATGATGCTGACCCAGGCGGCGACGTCGAGTTTGCAGGCGTTGGCGTTGGCGCCTTCCTGATAGGTCAGGTTGTAATCCGCCCACCAGGTGATGCCGGCGGTCTGGTAAGACACCTGCGCATCATGGGCGCCGGCGCGGTTGGCGGCGATGTCCCATACCAGTGTCGGGCGGGTGATCAGGCCGCCGGGCAGTTCGGGTAGCCGCACGCCGGCGTTGTTGGGCAGGGTCTGGATGCTGCCGTCATCGCGCTTCAATACCATGTCGCCGGTTGTGGAAAGCAGCGTTCCGGTGAAGGATTCAACGCCGCTGCCGCGCACCTGATCGACGCTGATGCGGCGGTCGATGTATTTTTCCAGCAGCTTTTGCGTGTTGACCAGGTCGAACTGGAAGTTCTGTTCAATGACGCTGGTGCCGGCGGGATCGGTCAGCGAACGGAAACTGACGGTGGTTGGATCAATCAGCGCCGCGACATCGCTGAAACGCACGGCGTTGCGGCCGCGGTTCAGCGTCATTTCTCGCTGCTGGCGCACCAGGGCATAACCGGGAACGGCCTGTCCATTGCCGCCGCCGCGGTAGAGGTTGGGCGAAACCGCGCCGGGACGTCCAGTGCTGTAGATGGTGAGGGCGTTGCCGGTGTTTGCATCCTGGGCAATTCCAACAGACGGCAGAGCAGCAAGGACGGCAGCGCCAAGAATGGAAAGTGGCAGGGAACGGCGCAGGGTAAACGGGTTCATCGGGTTTCCTTTAAAAGTCGGTCTGCCGCTATAAACGCGGGCAGTCTGCAATCGGGGTTAAGGCGGATTAAAAAACGCACAATCGTCTACAATCGGTCGCCTGATCATGAGGGAATAGCATGTCCATTAACAGTATTTGCCTATTTTGCGGCTCCAATCCGGGCAGGGATGCGGTTTATGCCGAAGCAACTCGCGCACTGGTAAAAGTGATCGCTGCGCAGGGTATCAAGATCGTTTATGGCGGCGGCAAGGTCGGACTGATGGGCGTGATCGCGGAAACTGCGATTGTCTCCGGCGCTCATGTGATCGGGGTGACGCCGCGCCATCTACTGGAAAAAGAAGTCGTGCATGAAGGGCTGACCGAGTTGCACGTGGTCGATTCCATGCATGAGCGCAAGACAATGATGGCTGACCTGTCGGATGCCTTCATCAGCCTGCCGGGCGGCATGGGTACACTCGACGAAACCTTTGAAATGCTGACACTGACCCAGCTCGGCGTGCATCGCAAGGCCTGCGGCCTGCTCAATGTCGCCGGGTTTTATGATCATCTGATGGGCTTTCTGGGTCATGCCGTGGATGAGCGATTCATCCGTGCCCAGCACAGGGACATGATCGTGGTTGATGACGATTCGCCGCGTCTGTTGCAACGTTTGCAGGCGTGGACGTTGCCGGAGATCAGCAAATGGATGGATCGCAAGCCGGGGTGAGCCCGGCAGCGCCTTAATGACCTCATAAGTATTTTCAACACAGCGGGGACGGCTGCGCGCCTAAAATGAATACTTGGAGCGCGTAATGAAATAAATGAATGCCGTAATCAAAATTTCCCTCACCCTCGTTCCCTCTCCCTCGGGGAGAGGGATGTAAAAACCCTTCTCCCGCCGGGAGAAGGGTTGGGATGAGGGAGACCAGGCATTTCATTAGGCGTATTTATTTCCGGATTACCTCCTTGCCCATGAATGCCCGTCAGCAATCTGCGCCAGATCAGGTTGAAACCAAAAACACCACCTGCTACATGTGCGCCTGCCGCTGCGGCATCCGTGTGTACCTGAAAAACGGCGAGGTGCGTTACATCGAGGGCAATCCCGAACATCCGCTGAACCAGGGCGTGATCTGCGCCAAGGGCGCCTCCGGCATCATGAAGCAGTATTCGCCGGCGCGATTGACGCAGCCGCTGCGGCGCAAGCCGGGATCTGAACGCGGCGCCGGCGAGTTCGAGGCCATCAGTTGGGATGAGGCGTTTGCGTTGATGGAAGAACGCTTGCGTAAAATCCGTGCCACCGATCCGAAAAAATTCGCATTGTTCACCGGCCGCGACCAGATGCAGGCGCTGACCGGCATGTTCGCGCGCCAGTTCGGCACGCCGAATTACGCCGCGCACGGCGGATTCTGCTCGGTGAACATGGCCGCGGGCATGATCTACACCATCGGCGGCAGCTTCTGGGAATTCGGCGGACCGGATCTGGAACGTGCCAAGCTGTTTGTGATGATCGGCACGGCGGAAGACCATCATTCCAATCCGCTGAAAATTGCGATCTCGAAGTTCAAGCGCCGCGGCGGCCGTTTTATTTCGGTAAATCCGGTGCGTACCGGTTATTCGGCGATCTCCGACGAGTGGGTGCCGATTCGTCCCGGCACCGATGGCGCGCTGTTGCTGGCGCTGACGCATGAAATCATCAATACCGGACTGTATGACCGCGATTTTCTGGCGCGCTACAGTAATTCCGGTTATCTGATCAATCAGGATCCGGCCAGTAAACATTACGGGATGCCGGTGCTGCAACCGGCGCCGACCGCACACGACAGTCCGGAATACAAGCATGGACAACTGTGGTGGGACCGGCACAGCGGCCGTGCGGTGGTCAATCACGCACCCGACGCCGATCCGGCATTGTTCGGGGATTTCAAGCTGGAAGACGGCATGCCGGTGAAGCCCGCGTTCCAGTTGCTGGTGGATCGCGTCAAGGAATACACACCGGAATGGGCCGCTGAAATTACCGGCATTCCTGCGGAGCGCATCCGTCGCCTGGCGCATGAGATGGGCATTACCGCGCGCGATCAGCGTATTGAGCTGCCGATTGCGTGGACAGATTCCTGGGGCAGGGAACACGATACGGTCACCGGCAATCCGGTGGCGTTCCATGCAATGCGCGGGCTGGCTGCGCATTCCAACGGTTTTCACACCATCCGCACGTTGTCGATCCTGATGTCGCTGTTGGGTACCATCGATCGCCCCGGCGGGTTCCGTCACAAGTCGCCGTTTCCGCGTGCGGTGCCGCCGCTGGCGAAACCGCCGCATGGCCCGGAATCGATACAGCCTGACACGCCGCTGGCGGGCCTCGCGCTGGGCTGGCCGGCGGGACCTGATGATTTGTTTGTCGATGACGATGGCGGCCCGATGCGCATCGACAAGGCGTTTTCCTGGGAGTATCCGCTGGCCGTACACGGCATGATGCACAACGTCATTACCAATGCCTGGCGCGGCGATCCGTACCGCATCGACACGCTGATGATTTTCATGGCCAACATGGCGTGGAATTCGACGATGAATACGGTCGAGGTGCGCAAGATGTTGAACGACCGCGATGCGCAGGGCGAATACAAAATTCCATTCCTGATCGTCTGCGATGCGTTCCAGTCGGAGACCACGGCATTCGCCGATCTGGTGCTGCCGGATACGACCTATCTGGAGCGCCATGACGTGATGTCGATGCTCGACCGGCCGATTTCGGAATTCGACGGGCCGGCGGATTCAGTACGCATCCCGGTGGTGCCGCCGAAAGGACAATGCAGACCGTTTCAGGAAGTGCTGATTGAGCTGGGGGCGCGGCTG
>JAKFUJ010000390.1 GCA_021732805.1 Betaproteobacteria bacterium
GCGCAACTGGTGAGCAGGCCGCTACTGCGATTGCACGCGACACCCATATCGCAATCGACGAAGTACTGGTCAGTGATCGCGCAAAAAATCCTGGCAGTGCAAATATCCAGTGCAGCAAAGGCTGCAGCCATTGCTGCCGTGAAGCGGTTGAGATATGGCCGCAGGAAGCGGCTCTGTTGGCCGGTGTTGTGCGCGAAACGGGCATGACGCTGGACATGGCGCGGCTCGAACGCCAGAGCCAATACACCGTTGACACCTGGCGGCAGCAGCCGATGGCCGACAAGGCCTGCCTGTTTCTCGGCAGCGATGGCGCCTGCACAGTCTATGAGTCGCGGCCCAACGCCTGCCGCAAACTGCTGGTGGTGACCGATCCGACCTTATGCGATGCCGAGCACAGCAAACCGGACAGCGTAGCCCGCTGGTTTAGCTGGGAAGCGGAACTGATGGAATCGGCGGCACTGGAAGTGTTTGGTGCGATGCTGATGCCGGTTGCGTTGCTGGCGGCAATGAACGACAGCAAGTCCGTGGGTTGATCGGGGGCCGTGCGCTTGACCACGTTGCACCGCATCGTTACACTTCATTCCCGATAAGTTTGGTCAAGTTTAGGAGTTATTGCCATGTCTGCGCAGGAAACCATCAAGAATCAAGTCACCAGCCACAAGGTCGTGCTTTACATGAAAGGCTCGCCCGATTTTCCGCAGTGCGGCTTTTCGGCGAATACGATCAACATCCTGCGCGCCTGCGGCGTCAACGAAATGTTCACCGTCAACGTGCTGGAAAATCCGGAAATCCGCCAGGGCATCAAGCAGTACGCCAACTGGCCGACAATTCCACAGTTGTATGTGGACGGAGAGTTTGTCGGCGGTTCGGATATCGTGACCGAGATGTATCAAAGCGGTGAACTGCAGAAGATGCTGCAACCCTGATCAGCGCGCAGATTAAAAAAGCCGGCGACAGCCGGCTTTTTTATTTCAGGTTCCAGGCGTTGAGGTACCGATAGGCAACTTGCAGCAGCAGGATGATGGCCATCGACAGCAGCATGCGGCGCATCCAGATGCGATAGGTCGGGCCGTCGATGCGGCTGCGTACCCGGGTGCCGACCAGGCAGGTGGCGGTGGCGATGACAGCCAATGGCAATGTCAGCAGCCACAGCGATGGCGCAGCAATGCCGCTGGCAGCCAGTGTCGCGAACTGCGTGCTCTTGCCGACAAAAAACGACAGATTCATCGCCGGCACCAGCAGCAGTGGCGACAGGCCGATGCCGAAGTAGTAAATGATCAGCGGCGCCGCCGCGATGTTGGCGGTACTTTCGGTGACGCCCGCAAGCAGACCGAAACCGAGACCAAAGGCCTTGTAGTGCCGTTTCATCAGTGCGTATTCGCTGCGACCCAGTCGCTCCATGTTCAGATAAAACAGAATCACGCCAGCGAGCAGCAGGGCATACGGGAATTGCGGAAACAGCACGAACAATCGCGCACCGATCAGTGCGCCGGCCAGCGACAGCAGCGACATCCACCAGAAACGGCGGAAAACTTCAGCGAAGCCGGGGCTGCGGAAAACGCTGACGATGATGGTGGCGATACACGGGATCAGTATCACCACCACGGCGAACTGGATATTGCTGACTGCCGCAATCAGCGGTGTGGCGATCATCGGAAAGCCCAGTCCCAGCGCACCCTGTACCCAGCCGGCGGCGGCAATGACGATGACCACGTACGCGAGCAGCCACGGCGACAGCGATTCAAAGCCCGGCATGATGGTGATCAGCGGGCTTCGCGAGCGCGGTTCAGTGCGAGGGCGACGACTTCGGCGACATGCAGGGCGTCACGTTCGGTCAATTGCGCGATCTGTTCGCGGCAGCTGTAACCGCTGGCGACGATCATCGTGTGTTCGTCGGCTGCGCGCACGGCCGGCAGCAGTGCAGCTTCGCCGGCCTTGACCGAAACGTCATAGTGTTTCGGATGGAAGCCGAAAGCGCCGGCCATGCCGCAGCAGCCGGATTCGACGCTGCGTGCGCGAATGCCGAGACGTTTCAGCAACGCCATTTCACCGGCCATGCCGAATATGGATTTCTGATGACAGTGACCGTGGACCAGCGCCTCACCGCCGAGTTGCGGCGCGTCCCAGTCGCTGATATTCATCAGGAAATCGCTGAACAGATGGGTTTGTTTGCTCAGGCGCTGGGCCAGTACATCGTCGGGGAAAAAATTCAGCAGCTCATCGCGGAACACCGACAGGCAGGCCGGTTCGAGTCCGACGATGGGCACACTCGCGCGGATGTCATCCTGCAGCACGTCGAGAATTTGTTTCAGATGCGCGCGCGCGCTGTCGAGCATGCCGAAATCATACAGCGGGCGACCGCAGCACAAATGCTTATGCGGGATGGTGACTTTGAAACCCAGCGCTTCCAGCACTTCGACGGCCGCAGCGGCGGAGCCCGGCTGAAAATGATTATTGAAGGTGTCGGCCCACAGGATAATGCGGCCACGCGGTGCGGCATTCGAAGCAACACGCCGGCGCAGAAACCATTTGCGGAAAGTACGCCGGGCAAATTTCGGGATCTCGCGTTTTTGCGCAATGCCGCCGCCGAACTTGAGCAGCGTCGCCAGCCCGGGTGTATGTGTCAGCAGATTGACTAGGCGCGGCGCCAGTGACGCCATTTTCGCCCAGCGACTGATCATGCCCATGGTGTAGGCCTGCACCGGCCGCAAGCGGCCCAGATAATGATGATGCAGGAATTCGGCTTTGTAGGAAGCCATGTCGGTATGCGTCGGGCAATCGCTTTTGCAGCCCTTGCAGGCCAGGCACAGGTCCAGCGCTTCACGAACTTCCTCGTTGCGCCAGCCATCCTGAATGATCTCGCCACGCAGCATTTCCGCGAGCAGCCGCGCGCGGCCACGCGTCGAATAACGTTCTTCGCGCGTGGCGCGGTAACTCGGGCACATCACGCCGCCGGCATGTGCGCGGCACTTGCCCATGCCGACGCAGCGCTCAACGGCGCGGTTGAAGCCCAGCCCTTCGCGGCTGGCGAACGCGAACTGTGTCGTCGGGCGCAGCGGATGATAGTCCGGGCCGTATTTCAGATTTTCATCGGCGCGATAAGGATCGATGACCTTGCCCGGGTTCATCCGGTTGTCGGGATCCCAGATCGCCTTGAATTCACGAAAGGCCTGCATCAGCTCTTCGCCGTACATGATCGGCAGAAATTCGGCCTTGGCCTGGCCGTCACCGTGTTCACCGGACAGCGAGCCGCCGTATTTGACCACCAGTTCGGCGGCTGCGCGCAGGAAACTGCGCCAGACCTGGATGCCTTCAACGGAGCGTGTGTCGAAGGTGATGCGCGCATGGATGCAGCCGTCGCCGAAATGGCCGTAGAGCGAAGTCTGATAACCGTGGCGGTCGACCAGCGCCTGGAATTCGCGCAGGTAATCGCCGAGCCGCAGCGGATCGACAGCGGCGTCTTCCCAGCCGACGGCGGGATCAGGCTGATCGGGATGAATGGTCAGCGCCGTGGCCGATGCTGCGGTTTCGCGGATGGTCCAGATGCGTTCGCACATCGCCGGATCGGTGATCAGCCATGAGGAGGGTTGCACAGCGCCAGCGGCTTTGCCGGCGTAATGATCGATCAGTGCCTGAGCCTGCGCGCTTGCTTGGTCCACAGTCTCGGCGCCGAACTCGATCATCATCCACGCATTGCCCGCCGGCAGCAGCGCAATGTCTTCGCCGCGCAAGCCGCGTTCGCGCAGGCCGCCGATGATGCGTTCATCCAGGCCTTCGGTGGCAATGGGCTTGAATGGCAGGATGTCGGGTACGGCATCGGCGGCCTGATAAATGTCGGGGAAGCCCAGCACCAGAATTACCCGTGAACGCGGGCTGTGTACCAGACGGGTCTTTGCTTCCAGCGTAATGACGCAGGTGCCTTCGCTGCCGACCAGTGCGCGCGCGACGTTGAACCCGTTTTCCGGCAGCAGTTGGTCGAGGTTGTAGCCGGAGACACGGCGCTTGATTTTCGGGAAACGGGCGCGGATCAGGTCGGCGTATTTGTCGCGCA
>JAKFUJ010000128.1 GCA_021732805.1 Betaproteobacteria bacterium
GGGCTGCAGCAGGCCGATGATCTCCTTCACCAGCACCGACTTGCCGCTGCCGCTGCCGCCGATCAGCGCAACCACGTCACCGCGATTGACGGTGAAACTGACCCCGTCATGAATCACCGTCGAACCGAAACGGGTGACCACCGAATCCACCACCAGCACGGATTGCCGACCGGTATCGTTATGCATTCAGATATCCAGGTGCTGGAACACGATGGCAAACACGGCGTCGAGCAGGATCACCCAGACGATGCTTTGCACGACGGTGGAGGTGGTATTGAGACCGACGCTGCGCGCATCGCGTGCCACCAGCATGCCCATGCGACAGGCGATGATGGCAATGAATGCTGCGAACACCGGGGCCTTGATCAGACCGACCACCGGCGCACTGATCGGCAACACGCTGTGCAACCGTTCGAGAAACGTCAATGCGGATATATCCAGTTGCAGCGTGGAGATCACCATGCCGCCCATCAATCCGGCGACATCACCGACAAAAACCAGCAACGGCAGTGCCACCATGATTGCCACCAGCCGCGGGATGACCAGCACCTGCACCGGCGACAGTCCGAGCGTACTGATGGCATCAATCTCGTCCTGGACTTTCATGGTGCCGATCTGTGCGGTAAATGCCGCACCGGAGCGGCCCGCGACGACCACCGCCACCAGCAGCGGCGACAGTTCCCGGCAGACGGCAAGACCGACCCCGTCAACGACAAATATATTGGCGCCGTATTGCAGCGCCTGTATCCCCAGCAGATAGGCGATCACCACGCCGATCAGAAAGCTCACCAGGGCGGCAATCGGTATCGCATCGAGACAGATGGTTTCAAACTGCGCCACGGTTTCCTTGAACCGGAACAGTTGCGGACGACGCAACAAGTCCAGCAGTTCCATCACCACGGTGCCGACAAAACCGACATGGATCCTGAAAATGCGCCACACGTCAAGCGTCGCCGCGCCGATGCGCTGCACCAGACCGCGCCGCCTCGACCGGTGCTTCGCCGGCGGGCAGTCCATGCGTTCGCGAACCAGTTCCAGCAACCGTTGATGGCGTTGATCGAAGCCGCGCAGGCTCACCATCGATTCGCTGCAACCGAGACCCGCCAGATGCCGATACAGCGTGAAACCGGCAGCCGTGTCGAGTTCCTGCAGATCGCTGCCCTCAATGACGCAATTTTTTCCGGCGCCCAATCCGCTGGATTGCAGCGCGTCGGCGATGGCCGACAGATTCGACAGGCGCCAGACACCGTGCAGGTGCAGAACGCTGCCGTCGCCCTCGACCTCAAGCGCCAGCCAGCGTGACGGCGCGTTCATTCGGCGCGCCAGAGTGCTGCGATCACGGATGAGGTCGTGTCACGGCAAGCGATGATGCCCTGGATTATCACAAATAATTATTTAAATTCAATGGCTTATTTAAAAACATCTTGCCATTTGATTCTGACTTTGTCCTGCAGTTCCTTGCTCGCTTCAGCCACCGCCGGGAATTCGTGCAAATGGTCGTATGGTCGGCAGGCATCGATGATCGCCTTGGAGTTGTACGGCGCGTTGTAACGATAGGCCACAAACATCGGATCGTTCTTGGAACCCATGCCGCGCTTGATGATGTCGATATCCATTTCCGGATCGCTGCGCGTGGCCACCGCCCACATCACCTCCTGCATGTTTGACGGATCAATGTCTTCATCGACCACCACGGTGTAACGCGACATGTAGGCGCCAACGCCGCACTGATTGAGGATATGTCCGGCCTGGCGTGCGTGGCCGGCGTAGCGCTGCTTGATCGCCACCACATTGAACATGCGTGCGCCGCCGATTTCATGCGCCCACACGCTGTGTACATCGGGCACACCCGCGGCGAGCAGCGCGTCAAAAAGTAACGCTGACCGCATCACCGCCTTGGAATAGGAATAATCGTTCGGCGGTTTCGCCGGCGGGCTGCCGACGATGATCGGATCGTTGCGGTAATACACGCGCTCGATGGTCATCACCGGCGCTGTGCCTTCCTTGCCCGGGTAATAACCGTGGAACTCGCCAAACGGACCTTCGGTTTTGACATCGCCGGGATGGCAGTAGCCTTCGAGCACGATTTCAGCGCCCGCAGGAATCGGCAAACCAGTCAGCTCCCCGTGCACCACTGCCACCGGCTCGGCGAGGATGGCGCCAATGTAGTTGTATTCGCACATGCCGAACGGCACTTCGATGCCGGAAATCAGGTAACCCAGCGGATCGCAGCCGATGACAATCGCCACCGGGAACGGCTTGCCGGCTTTCATGTATTTGTCGTACTGGATCGCGCCGTGTTTGCCGGGAATCATGTCGAGACCGACATGATTCTTGTCATGCGCCTGCACACGATAGGTGCCGACGTTGACCCAGTCGGAATCAAAATCCCGGGTTACCACGCAGCAGCCGGTGCCGATGTACGGCCCGCCGTCTTTTTCATGCCACAGCGGCGACGGGAAAATGTTGATGTCAACATCCCTGCCCGACTGGATGTTCTCCAGCACCGGGCCGGTCTCGGTGACCACCGGATCGTATTTCGCCGCTTCCGCCTGCCAGCCCTTGGGCCGCCCGCGCAGCTTCTGTACCAGGCCGTGATGATTGCGCTCGACCGGCAAACGCAGGATCGACGACAGTCGCGCCGGGCTGGAGGTGCTGCAGGTGAGCACACGAAAACCCTTCGCATAACCCGGAATGTCGTCGAACAGCAGGGCCGGTGCACCTTCGATTTTGACATTGAGCTCGCTGATCGCGCCCAATTCCAGCTTGGCATCCGCGCCGCTGACATCCTTCAATTCACCCAGCGTACGCGCCGTTTCGAGCCAGGCGCGCAGATCGAGGGGATTGCCTGTAGTTGAGCGTTTCATGGTTGCCTTGCATCGAGGATGCGCACGTTGGCTGTGTGACAGTCACCGGTCATCGGCTTGCATCCATGCCGGAATGTCGCGCTGACTGTGCAGCACCCGCCACACGTCCATGCATTCATCACGTTCAACATAAAACAGCAAATAGGGATACCGTTTCATAAGACAGCAGCGCAAACCCGGCAGGCCGAGCTCATGCGCGTAGCGCGTAATACCGATGGCCGGATACCGGCTGATACGGGCACAGGCTTGTTGCAGAGCGTCGATAAAACCCAGCGCGGCTTTTTCGGGGTTTTCACTCAGATAATAACTGATGGCTTCATCCACATCCCGCCGCGCAACTTCCCGCAGAATAACCGGCCTGGACTTCACCCGCGCGCGCGCGCGCGAACACCCTCGCGCAGCACATCAAAGTAAGCACTGTCTGCAGCGCCGGCGGGTGCGGACTCCGCACCGGTGAGCAGCAAACCACGCAGCCGGGTGCGCTCCTGATCCTTGCGGATCAACTCGCGCAGATACTCGCTGCTGGTGCCATAGCCGCGATTTTCCACCTGCTCATCCACAAAAGACTTCAGCGAATCCGGCAGGGAAATGTTCATGGTGCTCATGGGAGCAGGCTAGAGTAATTGGCAAAATTTGGCAAGATGCCGAACCGGCCGGGCAGCATCCCGAGCGTGATTGAAGCTGCGGAATCCTATCAAGAGCGCCTAACAGGTTGTTGAAAAAGTGATGCGCGAGCGCGTGGGGAGCGTAGCGACCAAGCGCACACGCGTGCAAATCTTTGATTTTATGAGGGTTGAAAAATCGATAATGCCAAGTTGAAGCGATGTTCTGGAGTTTTTCAACACCCTGCTAACAAAATGACTCTTTGCGGCTCCTCACCTTGGCCCTGCTTCGCTTTAAGTGTTCCCTTATCTCCCCGCAGGCGGGGAGAGGGTAAGTTTTACCGGGTCAGGAGATATAAGTAATTGTTTTAAATAATTATTTTTAACAGTACTCCGCTTCATGCCACGCGTTTACGAAAAAGAATTCGGCTCCGGGCGACCCTTTGATAACCAATGAGTTATCGAAAGGTTCCAGCAGGCTCAACCCTTGCGGCTGGCGGCCGCCAGCCGCACGGCCTTGATGATTTCAGTATAAGCCGCGCAGCGGCACAGATTACCGGACAGATAATGGCGAAT
>JAKFUJ010000232.1 GCA_021732805.1 Betaproteobacteria bacterium
GGTCTAAACGGTGGCCGTCTGTCTTGGTGCATGGGCGATTGCGCTGACCTGCGCCGGTCTGGTCACGCGTATAGCCTCACTGTGGCGCAATGCCCGGCTGAAACCGCGTTCGAGTCTGCAGACGGCCATTGGCGTCAAGCATCCGCGCATCGTGCAGAAAGCCCAGGGCTTCATGGGTGGTTCATTCAATACCCGTGAATTTTTTCACGGCCGTACGCCCGGTGTGTTGCATGCCGTGAAATGGATATTCCTGGCAGGGGCTTTTGTGGTTCCGGTGCTGCTGCTGGCTGCGGGTCTGGCAGCATCCAGCGCAAAGTTGCTGTGGCTGGCCTGCGCAGTGCAATACGGTGGCCTGATCGCCGAGCGCTGGTTCTTTTTTGCCCAAGCGAATCATCCGCAAAACCTTTATTATCAGGCGGTTTCCTAAATTCTGATCGGTTCCTGGTCCCATGCCGCCGCTTCAACTCCTGCGTGATCGCGCCCACCATGCTTTCAAGTCAGTCACCGGGCTGACGCTGCGTGAAAAGCAGCGCCTGCTTTCTGAATTGCAGAAGACCAGCGGCATGATGCCGATCCTGATGAAGCCGCGTAACGGTCAGCGCTGGTCACATGAAGATCGCGCCATTTTGCGCGGACACCTCGGCCGCTTGTCCAGGCTGAGTCCGTATCTGGTACTGGTGGTGATGCCCGGCGGTTTTTTCATGCTGCCGGTTTTCGCCTGGTGGCTGGACCGACGGCGGATGCGGGTACGGGGACCGACGACGCCTGCGGTCTGAGCAGCAACAGGCGGGTGCGGCGGCTTACCGGTCCTTGGCCAGACCCAGTTCGCCGAGTATGGCGCGGAACTGTTTTTGTTCGGCGTCAAAATACGCTGCCAGTTCGCGGCTTCTCATGAAATTGGCGACGGCGCCGGATTTTTCGATTTCAGCTTTCCATTCCGCTGTTTGCACGACTTTCGCAAACACGTCTTCCCAATAGCTGATCTGGGCCGGTGACAGTCCCTTGGGGGCGACGACCGGTCGCCAGTTGGCAATCACCGCATCCACTCCCTGTTCCTTCCATGTAGGCACGATGGACAGCGGTCCGTCGAGTCGTCGCGGAGCGGCAATGGCGATGACCCGCATGCGGCCGGCTTGCAAATGCGGTATGGCGTTGGCTGAAGGTGTGGTGACCATTCCGACATGGCCGCCGAGCAGCGCGGTCATGGCTTCGCCGCCGGAACTGAATACCACGACTTTGAGCTTTTTCACATCCGCGCCGGCCGCCCTGGCCACCACGCCGGCGGCAATATGGTTGGTGTTGCCGGCGGCAGTGGCGATGCCGATGGGCAATGATTCAGGGTTGCTTTTGAACAGGTCCAGCAGATCCTTGCCGGTTTTCAGCGGCGAGTCGGCGCGCACCAGGAAGCCGATGTATTCGTCGGTCAGCAGTGCGATCGGCGTAAACGCATGATGGTCATAACTGCTTCTGCCGATGATATGGTTGGTGAGCAGGGAAGTTGCTGTAATCTCGATAAAGTGCCCGTCGCCGGAACGCTGACTGAGATACGCTTGGGCGATGGCGCCGCCGCCGCCCGGTTTGTTGATCACCGTGACCGGGACGTCGACCAGCCGCTGTTCCTGGATGATGTGCTGAATGGTGCGGGCCATGCGGTCGATGCCGCCGCCCGGACTGACGGCAACGATCAGTTCCACGCTGCGTGCGGGTTTCCAGTTCTGCGCTGTGGCCATGTTTGCGAACAGCAGAACGCCGGTCATGGTCAGCAGGATGTGCGGCAGGCGATGGATGAAGGTTTTTGTGTTCATTTCGGCTCTCGTGGGTCTGGGCATCAAACCATTGATGCCGGTTGATGATTATAAGGTGGGCATTGTTCCGGATCATGCGATAACGGCGGATGTCCTGGTCTGCAGCGACGGCACACGGTTTTCGCTAGAATCTTTCCATCCGCGGCGGATAGGCGATGCTGTGATGATCGGCGGGAGAGTATTGATGAATTTTCAGCGGCATTGCGACTGTGTGATGCGATTCGATTGGGGCTGTTGGCATGCACTGCGGGTGCCGGTGAATGATAAGGCTGCATCATGACCGCCCTCTGGTATTTGCTGGTACTGGCACCGTTTGTTGCGATTCCGATCCTGTGGTGGGGTTACCGGCGCAAAATGGCGGAGCGCGACAGTCGCTCGGATGCGCGCTGGCAGGAAGTTGTGATCAAGCCCGCAGCGAACCCCGAACCGGCATCACCGATTGCGGCTGCACAGCCTGCATTTGCAGTGTATGTGTGCCGCAAGCGTCTGCTTGATCCGGCGCAGACGGTTCTTTACTATCTGCTCAAGAACGGTTTGCCCGAGCATGAGGTGATGTTCGGCGCCGGGCTTGCCAGCCTGCTCGAACTGCCGGCGGGAGTTTCCGACAATGAGCGCGAGCAGCGGTTGCGCGCCCTCGCGCAGCATACGGTGGATTTTGTGGTGTGCAACAAGGCGATGCAGGTAGTGATCACGATTGATCTGCCGCTGCATGACATGACGACAGTGATGCCCGAAGAACACTTCAAGGCCAAGGCCTTTTCCCAGGCCGGCATCCGTTACCTGCGCCTGTCGCGTAAAGCGTTGCCGAAGCGCGAAGCGGTGCGCGGACTGGTGCTGGGCGCTTAGTACTCCAACTACTCCAGTTCAGAAATCAATGCAGTTGCACGGCGATTTCACGCAGCCAACTGCTGCTGCCGTCGAGAATCATTTCCACAGCAATGGTGCCGATCAATAACGTCGACAGGTGGCCGACCACTTCCATGTAACGATCGATCAAGCGCGCAGCGCGACACCGGCACTGTAGCGCGGGTAGTCCGGGCTACCGGTCAAATCAGTGCACCGTCACGCAGGGCATAATCACATATCAAACGGTTTTGTTTGAGGGCCGGTACATTTATTCAAGGAGAGATGTGTGAGGGTTCTGATCAAGGTTGCACTGGGGCTCGTGGTGATGATGCCGCCGGCTGCCGCCGGCAAGACGCCGGAACAGATATTTCAGGAAGTATCGCGAAGCATTGTGACCATCCAGGCTTTTGATGTTGCAGATAATGTCATCAGCCTCGGCAGCGGTGTGGTGACGGCTGCGGAAACAGTCATTACCAACTGTCATGTCATCGAGGGCGGCCAGCGGCTGTCGGTGGCCAGCGGCAGGCAGACGCAAAAGGCGGAGCTGCGTGTCGCCGATCCCGACCGCGATCTGTGCGAGCTGGCTGTGCCGGGTCTGCAGGCGCCGCGCGTTACATTGTTCACTGCACGGGTGCGCGTCGGCCAGCGAGTTTATGCGATTGGCGCGCCTGAGGGCCTCGACCTGACAATCAGCGAAGGATTGGTATCGAGCATCCGCGAAATGGAAGGCGCGCATTACATCCAGACCTCGGCGCCGATTTCCTCAGGCTCGAGTGGCGGCGGCCTGTTCGATGTTGAAGGCCGGCTCGTGGGATTGACGGCATTCATATTGGCCGAGGGGCAGAACCTCAATTTCGCATTGCCTGCATCATGGATCACCGACCTGGCTGCTCGCAGCGGTTCAAAGCTGACGCTCTCCGATCGCGATGCGGTCAGCGACAAATGGCAGGCGCGCAGCGTTGAATTGCGCCAGAAGAAAAACTGGGTCGAACTGCTGGCCGTTACCCAGCAGTGGGTGCGGGCGGTGCCTGCCGCTGTGCCGGCGTGGATAGCGCTGGGTGACGCCTATAATCTGGTGAACCGGCCGCGGCGTGCCATCACGGCTTACAACCAGGCGCTGAAACTGGACGGCAACAACGCCGAAGCCTGGCTGGGCGCAGGCAATACCTATCTGGCTCTGAACCAGTACGATCGCGCGCTGGAGGCGGCGCAGGAAGCATTGCGTCTGCGTCCGGAGCATGTGCCGGGCCTGATGCTGTTGGGCGGCGCCTATCATCACCAGAATCAGCGCGCGCGGGTGCGCGAAGTTCAGGTGAGACTTGAAAAAGTCGATGTAAATGCCGCGAGAGAGTTTGCCAGAAAATTCATAACTAATTGATTTTATT
>JAKFUJ010000247.1 GCA_021732805.1 Betaproteobacteria bacterium
GCATGCGGTGCACTTCGAGCATGCGGATCAGCCAGTTGCGGGTATCGCGCGGGTCGATGACATCCTGCGCGGTGTAGATCGCCGCCATGTCGTAGGGCGAAGTGCCTTTGGACATTTTTGTAACGGCGTCCTTGAACTTCTCCGGTTCTTTTTCCGGATCGACGCCGAACACCACCTTGGCGCCGAAATCCGGTTTCATGAAACTGACTTCCGCGGTCAGCCAGCAGGCGAGTTCGTCAGTATTTCCACCGGCGCCCATGTTGGACACGGCGAGGCCGTAACTCTTGCGCACGATCACCGAGATTTTCGGCACGGTGACCAGCGTCATCGCGTTGAGCCAGTTCATCACCTTGCCGGTGACGCCCTGCTGCTCACCTTCCATGCCGATCAGGAAACCCGGTTGATCGACCAGCAGCACGATCGGGATGTTGAACGAATCACACAACACGAAGAACGACTGCACCTTGCGACAGGCATCGGCATCAATGGCGCCGCCCTTGAACAGCGGATTGTTGGCGATGATACCCACCGACTTGCCGTCGAGGCGCGCCAGTGCAGTGACCAGGGTTTTGCCGAAGCGCGCTTTCATTTCGAACATCGAACCGCGGTCGACGATGCACTGGATGACCTTGCGCATGTCGTAGACCTGGTTGGCCGACTCCGGAATCAGCTTCATCACGTCCCGGATCGCGTCATCCGATCCTTCCGGCACGGGATACTCGGGCGGCGCTTCCATGTTGTTCGATGGCAGATAGGACAGGAACTGCATGATCGCGTCGATCGCCTGTTCGTCGGTATCCACCACCTGATCGACGATGCCGCTGACATCGGCATGCACGCGCCAGCCGCCAAGTTCTTCACCGTCACACTGTTTGCCGGTGGCCATCGAAATCAGTCGCGGACTGGACACCGCCATGATCGCGCCTTTGCGCATCACGCAAAAATCCGACATCGAGCCATACCAAGCCGAGGAACCGTAACAATGGCCCAGCACGCCCGCCGCCCACGGCACTTCGCGCATGCGCAGGTATTCCTGCGGGTCGTCCTTGGAACCGATGGACGATGCGCCCATCACGTCAGGCATGCGCGCACCGGTGGATTCGCCGAGGAACACCAGCGGGATGCCGCGTTTTTTGGCGACACCCTTCATGTGCTTCAGCTTCCTGATGTTGATTTGTGCGCTGGACGCGCCTTTGACGGTGAAGTCGTTGGACACTGCCGCGACTTCGCGACCGTTGATACGGCCGTAACCGGCAACCTTGCCATCGGCCGGCGTGGTCGCCTTGTCTTCGGGGCGATTGGATACCGCATGCAAACCGGATTCACAGAATGAGCCTGCGTCGAACAGGCGATCCAGGCGTTCGCGCGCATTGAGCAAACCCTGCGCCTTGCGTTCGGCCAGTTTTTCCGGACCGCCCATGGCCAGCGCGCGCTGTTTGCGGGCATCGAGTTCCTTGATCAGTTCTTCAAAAGCCATGATCTGTACCTTGGCAACCGCCCTTCGGCAAGCTCAGGGCGAACGGAAAATTTATTCACGTAACCATGTTTTATTCACACAACTATAGCCCCGTTCGTCCTGAGCTTGCCGAAGGATGAATGGGGTGAATGTCTACAGTTTGATACCGAGTTTGCGCACCAGTTCACCCCATTGTTTGATGCCGCTGCGCATGGACTCACGCAATTGTTCCGGCGTGCCGCCGGCGGGTTCCGTTCCATCAGCCGCGAACGCTGCTTTGACCTCGGGCCTTGCCAGCACGGTGTTGATGTCGCGATTGAGTTTGGTGATGATCGCCTGCGGCGTTTTGGCCGGCGCCAGTACGGCAAACCAGGTCGCTGCCGAATAGCCGGGCAGGCCGGATTCGGCGACCGTCGGCACTTCGGGCAGCAACGGGGAGCGCTGCGCGGAAGTCACGCCGAGTACGCGCAGCCGTCCGCTTTTGATTTGCGGCAGCGCTGCCGGAAAAGGCCCGAATGACAATTGAATCTGTCCGCTCATCACGTCAGTTACTGCGGGATTGGCGCCTTTGTACGGGATGTGCGTCATCTGGATGCCGGTCAGCGCCTTGAAGTGTTCCGCAAACAAATGGTTCCAGGTGCCGTTGCCGGCCGAACCATAATTCAATTTGCCGGGATTGGCTTTGGCATAGGTAATCAGCTCGGCAACATTTTTTACCGGCAAACCCGGATTGACCACCAGCAGGCCCGGCGGCTGCGACACCAGCACCACGGGCGACAGATCCTTCAGCGGGTCATAACCCAGCTTCGGAAACAGGCTGGGGCCGACCAGAATATTGCCGAACGATGCGAGGGCAATGGTGTAACCGTCAGCGGGCGCTTTGGCCAGCATTTCAACACCCAGTGTGCCGCCGGCGCCGGCGCGGTTGTCAACGACGACCTGCTGGTTCCAGATTTCCGTCAGTTTCTGCGCGATCAGCCGGCCCTGCACATCGGTATTGCCGCCGGGCGCAAACGGCACGATGAACCGCACAGGGCGGGTCGGATAATCCTGCGCAGCGGCCGGAGCGATGGCAGTGAATGCCGCAATGACGGCAACGATAATCCTGAGCAGCATGTTTTCTCCTCCTGCAGATGTCCGACGTCGTAACGCGCCGGCTCTAGTTTCAATAACTGGTCGGCCAGTTACGCAGCAGATGTTCGCCGACGCCGTTTTTCATACCCTTGCGATGCACTTCCAGCGTACGGATCAGCCAGTCGCGGGTATCGCGCGGATCGAGCACATGCTGTGCTTCATAGAGTTCAGCCAGGCCCCAGGCGGAAGTATCGCGCTCGACCTCGGATTTCAACTTGGCGAATTTTTCCGGATCGTCCTGCTGCTTGATGCCATAGAGCACGTTGACCGACACCGCGGGATCCATGAAGCCGAGATCAGCCATCGGCCATACCGCGACTTCATCGGCATTTTTGCCGCCGGCCATGTTGATAAAGGCCTGGCCGTAATTCTTGCGCATGATGATGGTGATCTTGGGGACGGTGACCTGGGTCAGCGCGTTCATCCAGTTGATGACCTTGCCCGGCATGCCGCGGATTTCACCCTCGACGCCAATCAGGAAGCCCGGCACATCGACCATGAACACCAGCGGCACGTTGAAGGAATCACAGAGCACCATGAAGCTGATGACCTTCTGCACCGAGTCGGCATCGAGCGCACCACCCTTGAACAGCGGGTTGTTGGCGATGAAACCGGTACTTTTGCCGTCGACCCGCGCCAGCATGGTGGTGATCGATTTGCCGTAACGTTCCTTCAACTCAAAGCACGAATCCTTGTCGGCGACGGCGGCGACGATCTTGCGCACGTCGTAGACCTTGGTGCGCGACTCCGGCAGGATGTCGAAGATGTTTTTGCAGGCGTCGTCCGAACCTTCCGGCACCGCAACTTCGGGCGGCGCCTGCATGCAATGGCTGGGCAGGTAGGACAGGAATTTTTTGATCGCATCCATCGCCTGCTGATCGGTATCCACCGCCATGTCGGCGAGGCCGGACACGCCCGTCAGCAGCTTCCAGCCGCCGAGGTCCTCGGCTTCGATCTTTTTATTGATCGCGATCGAGGTCACGTTGGGGCTGGCGATGGCCATGATTGCGCCCTTGCGCATCACGACAAAATCCGACATGGCTGAATACCAGGTTGACGAACCGTAACACTGGCCGAGCAGCGCCGAGCACCAGGGCGATTCACGCAGGCGCTGGTACTCGGTCGGATCCTGGGCAATGATCGCGCGACCGGCGGAACCCATGCGGTCAGGCATGCGCGCGCCCGAGGATTCGCCCAACATGACCAACGGCATGCCGCGTTTGGTCGCGACCTGCTTCACGTGCTTGATCTTTTTCATGTTGATCACCGCGCTGGATGCACCAAGCACGGTGAAGTCATTCGAGATCAGGCCGATTTCGCGGCCGGCAATCTTGGCGAAGCCGGCAACCTTGCCGTCGGCGGGGGTCTTGTGTTTGACCTCGGGCCGGTTGCTGCGGGCAAAACGGCCGGATTCGATGAAGGAGTCCGCATCAATCAGGTAATCGA
>JAKFUJ010000367.1 GCA_021732805.1 Betaproteobacteria bacterium
CGACAACGTCGAGAATCTGGTGCTGACCGGCACGGCCAACCGTAACGCTGGTGGTAATGCCCTGAATAACATCCTCGCCGGCAACAAAGGGGCCAATATTCTGATTGGCGCGGGGGGCGACGATGCGCTGGCGGGTGGATTGGGCAACGACACTTATCGTTTTGATGCAAATTTCGGGCACGACATCATTGTGGAAGACGACGCCACGACCGGCAATGTCGATCGCATCCTGTTTGGCGCCGGCATCGCGGCTGCCGACATTCAGCTCGGCCGTTTGAACGATGATCTGGTCGTGCATACCTTGGATCAGCAAAACAGCATCCAGGTGCTGAACTGGTTTGCGGCTGATGCCAGCAAGGTCGAGCGCATCGAGTTTGCCAATGGTACCAGTTGGGATCCGGCGGCGATTGCATCGGTGGCCCTGCAAACGGTGGATCTGCCGGGCCTGTTGCGCGGCAACGATCAGGTTTCGGTGTTGCTGGGGCAGATCGGCAATACCGTGCTCGAAGGCGCCGATGGCGACGATGTGTTGATCGATACCGACGGCCACAATGTTTTTGTCGGTGGTGACGGCAATGATGCGGCTACCGGCGGCGCGGGCAATGACCTGTTCATCGGCGGCGCCGGCAACGATACGCTGACCACTGGCGCCGGCAGCAATGTCATCGCCTACAACGCCGGCGGCGGCATCGACACCATCTATGCCGATGCCGGCGCGGAAAACACCTTGTCGCTGGGCGGTGGTCTCAAGTATTCGGATCTGTCGTTGTCGCGGGACAACAATGATCTGGTGCTGAAAACCGGCGCTGACGACAAGATCATTTTCAAGGACTGGTATTTTGGAAACGGCAACCTGCTCAATCTGCAACTGATCCTCGATGCGACAGACGAGTTTGATGAAAACTCGACCGACTCCTTGTATAACCAGCGTGTCCAGAATTTCAATTTTCTGGGCCTGGTCAATGCATTCGATGCCGCACAAAACGCCAATCCGGGACTGTCCAGCTGGGCGTTAAGTGATGCGCTGATGCAATACCATTTGTCAGGCTCTGACGATGCGGCGCTGGGCGGCGATCTGGCTTACTGGTATGCGCGCAATGATGGGTTGACCGGGATGAGTCTGGCGGCGGCACAGGGGGTGATGGGCGCCGCCGGATTCGGATCCGATGCGCAAGCCCTGCATCAGTTTTCTGGTTTGCGCGAAGGCCTGGTTCACCTGAGCTGAATCTGATGGCGAATTCCAGAAAAGGAGTCGCTCCGGAGGATTTTCTGGCGCCTTTGCTGCGCATCCAGCAAAGCCCGCCTTCGCCATTCGCCGGCTGGTTGCTGAAAGCCTTGCTGGCTTTCTTCGCTTGCCTTCTGGCGTGGGCAGCGTTCGGCAGGCTCGATATCGTTGCCGTCGCCATCGGCAAGCTGGTGCCCCAGTCTTATTTGCGCATTGTGCAGCCGATGGAGCAGGGCATCGTCAGGGAAATCCTGGTGCGCGAAGGCGAACAGGTCAGGGAGGGGCAGGTGCTGATGCGCATGGACCCCAGCCTGATGGAGGCGGATCGCCGGGTGGTTGAAAGTGCGTTGAAGTTGAAGCGCCTGCAGGTGCGGCGTATCGACGCCGAGATGACCAATGCGCCGATTGCAAAATTGTCCGGCGATGATGTCCCGTTGCTGGCGCAGGTCGATGCGCAATACCGCGCCCGCCGGCAGGCCTATCAGGACGCAGTGGGCTCCGAGCAGGCCGCTTTGCTCAAGGCACAGCGCGATCTGAAAGCGGCGCTGGAGATCGAGGCCAAGCTGAAGCAGACGGTTCCCATGCACAAGGCCACTGCGGATGGCTGGGCCGAACTGGCGCGTGAAGGTTTCGCCGGTAAGCTGCTGGCACAGGAGCGGATGCGGCTCTACGTCGAGAGTGCGCAGGATCTGAAGGCGCAGACAGAAAATGTCGCGGGTTTGCAGGCGACGATCGCACAGGCGGAAAAGCGCCTGGCGCAGATCACGTCCAATTACCGGCAGCAATTGCAGAACGAACGGGTCGATACCTCTGCCGAGGCCGGCAGGCTGGAAGAAGAACTGGGCAAACACGAGCATCGCAAGGGGTTGATGGAACTTCGCGCACCGCAGGCAGGGTTTGTCAAGGATCTGGCCACACACACCGCAGGCACAGTGGCTGCCCCCGGAACCATACTGATGACGCTGGTGCCGATCGGTGAACCTCTGGTGGCGGAGGTATGGGTGACCAACGATGACGTCGGTTTTATCCGCAAAGGTCAGCCGGTGCGGCTCAAGCTGTCAACATTCCAGTTCCAGAAATACGGAATGGTCGAAGGCAGCGTGAGGCAGGTCAGCGCGGATGCCAGCGAGAACCAGGGTAATGCATCTGCCGCAGTCGAAATCGGACGCAACAAAACGGCTTTGCCGCTGACTTACAAGACCATCGTCGAGATGAATACGCAGGATCTGGTCGCACAAGGCATCAAATACACATTGACCCCGGGGATGCAGGTTGCCGCCGAAATTCATCTGGGAACACGGACGGTGCTGGAGTATCTGCTGTCGCCGGTGACCAGGGCTTTTCACGAGGCGGGGCGGGAGCGGTGATAATTGTTGTTTCGGTGCTATACCGCAATCAGGATGTTGGCAGTGCAAGCCAGTGTCTGAGTGCTTGATCAAGTAATGCCGTTTCTTCCTCTGATAGTGTCCCCATGGCGTCGGTCAATCTGGATCGTTTTAGCGTCATGATCTTGTCCGCCATGATGTCTGAAGTTTTGCGTAATCTGTTTAGTGGTCCTGGTTCAATACGCACACGAAACAGTGGGGCGTTAATCAGCGTAGAGCTAAGCAGGCACACGGTTGCACTGTCTCGTGCGGTAAACGCATCGGATTGCACGATAACGACTGGGCGGGGCTTGCCGTAATCCCCCGGTGGAATTGCGGCATAGATGTCACCGCGCTTCATTCCGGCCAATCCCCGAACTTTTCCCAGCCCCGATCTTTGCGGTCGGCATTGTTCGCGGCTCTGCACTGACGTTGTGCCTCGGTTGGAAACTTGCCAATAATTGCGCGAGTCAGGTATTCGTCCAAAGCACGCTGGATAATCCAACTCTTGCCACGCGCCTGCTGGCGGGCGACGGTCTCCAGCTTTTTCTTCAGTTCGGCTGACAATCTGACTGTTGTGGTTTCGGACATGATGGATAAGATGGGTGCTTAAGTGTAATACAATGTGCTACATATTAAAACAGGAGGTACGCCCAGTCAAGGATTGGCAGGTTGTTGAAAAAGTGATGCGCGAGCGCGTGGGGAGCGAAGCGACCAAGCGCACACGCGTGCAAATCTTTATTTTATGAGGGTTGAAAATCGATAATGCCAAGTTGAAGCGATGTTCTGGAGTTTTTCAACACCCTGTTAGAAGGTAAACAGGATGCGAATTCAAGGTTTGCGATGCTTGATTGCCGCATCTGGAGATTACAAAGACTGCACAATAGTTCGCAATAGAGCCAGGATTCTGCAACCCATCACTATTCAGGCTATGGCACTGACATTGCAAAATTCCTTGGGAATCGAACTGGTTCCGGCAGGCTGTTGCGGAGCCTGCCTGGTGTTGAGCGGGTATGCTGATGTGATTGCGGCAATGGATAGTAAAATCCCTGGAAAACGGAGAGGATAAAGTGAGAATAAAAATCAAAGAAATCCTGGCTGCGGTGATGCTCGCTGTCTGTTGGCACGGTGCGGCAGCGGAATACCCGGACCGCCCGTTGAGAGTGATCGTGCCGTTCGCCCCCGGCGGCAACGTTGACCTGACTGCGCGCGCCGTGATGCCGGGCATGATCGAATTGCTCAACCGCAACATCATTGTCGACAACCGCGGCGGCGCCGGCGGCGCGCTGGGCGCCGAAATCGTCGCCACATCCCCGGCTGATGGTTACACGCTGTTATTCTCGTCGACCGGTTCGCTGACCATCGCGCCGGCGGTCTCCAACAAGCTGCGCTACGATCCGGTGAAGGATTTCGAGGCCATCAATCTGGTGTCCAA
>JAKFUJ010000049.1 GCA_021732805.1 Betaproteobacteria bacterium
AGGCGCCAGCACCGGCAAAAGCGCCGATTGCAACCGGCAGCGTCATCGCACCAGCCGCACCCGCGCCTCAGGCAGCACCGCCCGGCATTGCAGCAGAACAACCCCGACCGGAACGACTGCGGACGACCGCTGCGGGTACGCCGGCAGCCGCCGCACCGCGCAGTACGGAAACGCCGCGCAACACCATCCAGGTCAGCGCGGGCACTGCCGAGCCTCAACTCAACCCGCAACTGGACCAGGCCTATGCCGCATTGCAGTCGGGAAAACTCGACGCGGCGCGCCAGCTCTACAGTAACGCGGCCCGTAACGATCCGCGCAATATCAACGCGCTGCTCGGCCTGGCTGCGATAGCGATGCAGGATGGCCGCACTGAAGAGGCCAGCCGGCTGTATTTCAACGTGCTCGACCTTGAGCCGCGTAACGCCTATGCACAGACCGGGCTGCTCGCGATGATGGGACGCGCCGACCCGGCAGCCGCAGAATCCAAACTCAAGCAGTTGATCTCCCGCGAACCGCTGGCCTCGCTGCATTTCACCCTCGGCAACCTGTACGGCGACCAGTCGCGCTGGGCCGAAGCGCAGCAGGCTTATTTCCAGGCGCACCAGCTGGAGCCGGGCAATCCTGATTACGCCTACAACCTTGCGGTCGGACTGGAACATATCAGCCAGCCCAAGCTGGCCGCGAACTTCTACCGCCGTGCGGTTGAACTGGCCCAGGCCAAAGGCCGGGCCGGATTCAACCTGGCTCTCGCGCAGGATCGCATCCGTCAACTCGCCGCGCTGCCGCAGTAACGGGCTCCGGCGCCAACGCCATGTCCGAACAACGGAAGAAACTACGGCTGGGTGAACTGCTGGTGCAGCAGGGGCTGATCACCAAGGATCAGCTTGCGATCGTTCTCGCCGAACAGCGCAACAGCAACATCCCTCTCGGTCGCCTGTTGGTGCGTCTCGGCTTCGTCACTGAAACCGCAATCCGCGACATCATGGCGCGGACCGTCGGCCAGGAATCGATTGATCTGGCGCAGGTTGTTGCCGACTCCGAGGCCCTGAGCCTGGTGCCCGAAGATTTCGCACGGCGCAATCACGTGCTGCCGATCGCTTACGATCCGGCGGACCAGGTGCTGACCATTGCCACGACGGAAATTTTCAACGTCGTCGCACTCGACCAATTGCGCGCGCTGCTCGGCCCCCATGTGGAGCTCAAGGCACAGCTCGCCGCTGAAGCGCAGCTCGGCGACTACATCGACCAGTTCTATGGTCACGAACTGTCGGTCGACGGCATCCTGACCGAAATTGAAACCGGCGAAATCGATTACGACAGTCTGCAGGCAGGCGGCGATGAATACACCCAGCCGATGGTACGGTTGGTCAACGCCATACTGGTTGATGCCGTCAAGCGCGGCGCCTCGGACATCCACTTCGAACCGGAATACGCATTCCTGCGCATCCGCTACCGCATCGACGGCGTGCTGGAAACCGTACGCAGCCTGCACAAGACCTATATGCCGGGCATTACCGTGCGCGTGAAGGTGGTCAGCGAAATGAACATCGCCGAGACCCGCGCGCCGCAGGACGGACGGCTGTCGCTGACGTTGAACGGGCGGCCCATCGATTTTCGCGTCTCCACCCAGCCGACGATCTACGGCGAGAACATCGTGCTGCGCGTGCTCGATCGCGAAAAATCCATCGTCAACCTCGACCGCATGAATCTGCCCGCCGCAACCATGACCAAGCTCGAAACGATGCTGGCACGGCCCGAAGGCATCCTCGTCGTCACCGGTCCCACCGGCAGCGGTAAAACCACCACGCTGTATTCGCTGCTGGCCCAGGTCAATGACGAAACCGTCAACATCATGACGCTTGAAGACCCGGTTGAATATCCGTTGACGCTGATGCGCCAGACTTCGGTGAGCGAAGTGGCGCGCATGGATTTCGCCAACGGCATCCGCTCGATCATGCGCCAGGACCCGGACATCATCCTCGTCGGCGAGGTGCGCGACAAGGAAACGGCGGAAATGGCATTCCGCGCCGCAATGACCGGCCACCAGGTATTCACCACGCTGCACACCAACTCGGCGCTGGGTGCTTTTCCCCGGCTGCTCGACATCGGCATACAGCCGGACATCATGGCTGGCAATATCATCGGCATCATCGCGCAGCGCCTGGTGCGTGTGCTGTGCATCCACTGCAAGGAAGCCTACGCCCCATCGCAGGAAGAGCGCGCCCTGCTCGGTGTCGCCGCAGATTCGGCATCGTTCCTTTACCGCCCCGTGGGCTGCAAACAGTGTTCGAACAAGGGTTATCGCGGACGCACTCCGATCATGGAACTGCTGGTGATGGACGCGGATATGGACGAGCTGGTCGCCCGTCGCGCCACGGCCAAGGAACTGCGTGCCGAAGCCATCACCAAGGGTTTCCGTTCGCTCGCCGAGGAGGGCATCGCACGCGTGGTTGACGGCAGCACCAGTCTCGCCGAAGTTGCGCGCTCCGTCGATCTGACCGGCAGGTTGCGCCAGTGACCCTCCGCGCGCTGCAGTTGCCGTTGCGCACGGGCTGCTGACTCATGCCTTCATTTCAATACAAGGCGATCGACAAAACCGGCCAGCCGGCAAGAGGCGGACTCGAGGCTGTCAACGAAGTCGATCTGGAACTGCGGTTGCGACGCATGGGGCTGGACCTCATCACCTGCAAAACCGTAGACCGGCAAACATCGACCACGCTGGCGGCCGGCGGTGCGGTCACCCGCCAGGACCTGGTCAACTTCTGTTTCGACATGGAACAGATGGTGCGCTCCGGCATCCCGATCATCGACGGCCTGCGCGACATGCGCGACACCATCGACTCGCCGCGTTTTCGCGAAGTGCTGACCATCATGACCGAGGACATGGAGGCCGGCAATGTGCTGTCGCAATGCATGGCCGCGCATCCCGATGTCTTTGATCGCGTGTTCGTCAGCCTGATCCGGGCCGGTGAACAGTCCGGACAATTGCCGGAGATTTTCAAGAACCTCGCCGATACCACCCGCTGGCAGGATGAACTGATTTCGCAAACCCGGCGACTGCTGATGTATCCGGCATTGACGCTGGTGGTGGTCCTCGCGGTGATGGGTGCGCTGCTGGTATTTCTGGTGCCGCAGATCGCGCAATTGTTCAAATCGATGGGCATGGAACTGCCGGTGCAGACCCGGGCGCTGCTTGCGGTGTCCGGCTTTACCAAGGATTTCTGGCTGCCCATTCTGCTGTTGCCCGTGGTCGCCATCATCGCTTTGATGGTGACAGTACGCCGGTCGAGCAAGGCGGCCTATCTCTGGGATTACGCAAAGCTGCGGCTGCCCATTGTCGGCCCGATCCTTCAGAAAATCATTCTCTCGCGCTTCACCAATGTATTCGGCCTGATGTACCGGTCAGGCATCACCGTGCTCGATGCCATCCGCATCAGCGAAGAAGTGGTCGGCAACCGCGTCGTCGCCGACGGCCTCAATCGCGCCGTGCAGCAGGTCGCCGCCGGCGAAGGCATGACCGAATCCTTCAACAACCTGGGACTGTTCCCGCCGCTGGTCATCCGCATGCTGCGGGTCGGCGAAGCCACCGGCGGACTGGACGTGGCCCTGGCCAACGTGACTTATTTCTACAATCGGGATGTCAAGGATGCGGTGGACAAGGGCATGAAGATGCTCGGACCGGCGCTGACACTGATACTCGGCGGCATGATCGCCTTCGTGATCTGGGCGGTGCTCGGTCCCGTCTATGATATTCTCGGCAAACTGAAGTTCTAGGGCCTGTCAACAATCCCATCATGGCCAACAAACTCCTGCTCTGCATCTCGATCAACGGCGCGACCGTTGCGCGCTGGAAAGGCGGGCGGCTGCACGACTGCGAGGTCTTCGCCAGCGACGAAGAAGGCCTGGCCGCTTTCCGGGATTACGCCGCCGCATCCAATGGCGCCCCGGCGTTCATGATCGTTGATGCGGTCGAAGAAGATTATCGTTTTGAAACCCTGCCCCACGCATCGGGCTCA
>JAKFUJ010000467.1 GCA_021732805.1 Betaproteobacteria bacterium
GCACAGGCGCCGGCGCAAAAACCGCCGGCCGGCGACCTGCAGGCAAAATTCGTATCGGTGGTGCTCGCCGACACCGAAGACACCTGGAATGCGCTGTTCATACAGGGCGGCGCCCAATACCGCGAGCCGAAACTGGTACTGTTCCGCGGCGCAGTGCAGTCGGCCTGCGGCCACGCGCAGGCGGCGATGGGACCGTTCTACTGCCCCGGCGACGAAAAGGTCTATATCGACCTGGCGTTTTTCGACGACCTGCAAAAACGTTTTCGCGCGCCCGGCGATTTCGCCCAGGCCTATGTCATCGCGCACGAAATCGGCCACCATGTGCAAAACCTGCTGGGCATTTCGGGCAAGGTGCATGACGCGCGCCAGCGTATCTCCGAAACCGAATACAACAAACTGTCGGTGCGCCTTGAACTGCAGGCCGACTGCCTCGCCGGCATCTGGGCGCACCACGCCGATCGTTCACGACAGATCCTCGAAAGCGGCGATGTCGAGGAAGCGCTGAATGCCGCCACCGCCATCGGCGACGACCGGCTGCAGATGCAGGCGCGCGGGTACGTCACACCCGAATCGTTCAACCACGGCACATCGGAACAACGCGCACGCTGGTTTCGCCGCGGCCTCGAAGGCGGTGCATTTGAGCAATGCGACACCTTCAAGGCGCGGACCCTGTAATCACGTTACTCCAGCCTGGCAATGTCAAAAGGAGTGATGCAATTGGCGGAACGCCTGCTGTTGACGTTGGCGATCGCTCTGTCGATGGCAGCGGGCAGCGCGGAGGCTGCGGACGGGCGCGACCTGACGCAGGCCTATCTGGATGGCTATGTCGACGATTGCGCTCTGGGCGCCGCACAGATCAATGTTTTGCGTCAGCACCAGGTAGTGCTCGTCCCCGGGTATTTCAGCAATCTTGATCCCGCATATTTCGCCGAACAGCTGCGCTGGTTCGCCTCGATCGGCGTCGATCGCGAAAAAGCAGCCATACAACCGGGACAAAGCGTTGCGATCAACGCAAAAATTGTCGCCGCGGCAATTCGAAAATCACAACGCCCCGTCATTCTGATCTCGCACAGCAAGGGTTCCGTGGATGCGCTGGAAGCACTGCGCGCCGAACCTTCCTTGCACGGCAAAGTGCGGGGCTGGATTTCGCTGCAGGGCGCGTTCTTCGGTTCGCCAGTGGCTGATATGCTGCTCGATGGTTCCACGCTCGATCCACTGCTTGCGCTTGCCATTCTCGGATTTATCGGCGGTTCGGTGGAGTCGGCACAAGGCCTGACCACAGGCGCATCGCGCGTCTACTATCGCGATCACAAGACTGCAATTGACGCTATCGTGCGCGGGATTCCGGCCATTGCTTTCACCAGCACACTCGACGGCACCAGGAACGGCGCACGAATCAAAACACAGCTCGAAATCCCGCACGAACTGATGAAGCGCCGGGGTATACGCAGCGACGGCCTGGTGCCTGTCGATGCCGCCGTACTGCCAGGCATGAATTTCGTCACGGTCGCAGGCGTTGATCATATTGCGCCGGTGATGCCGGCAGCGGAACGTTTTGACCGCATCCGCATGACCAGGTCCCTGTTGCTGCTTGCCCTTGAATCACAGTTGCGCAATCTGCCCACGGATGCGGCTTGCAAGGGCAAGCGTTGACTGACCTTACCTCCAACTTTTGTACCTCCAACCGGGCAACGGCTGCGGCGTGGCCGTGATGACGACGCCGCGATCCACAAGAAATAATGCGGGCAATCCGTCAATTATTTTGTAGCGACCGATCCCCAAATCTCCATTATTATTAAGTCCGAAGTTCCAGACCTTCACCTGAAAATTCCACCCATGAAAAAAACCGTTTACTACTTCCATTCCCTGTCCTCACCCTGGGCCTACCTCGGCTGGCCCAGGTTCAAGGCCATCATCGACAAACACGACCTCGATGTCATCGTGCGCCCGACACGCGTGCAGACGCACAACGGCGGGATACTGCTGCTCACCCGTCCGCAGGCGCGCCGGGATTATCACGAAGTCGAACTCAATCGCTGGCGCAAACGGCTCAACATGCCGCTGGTGCTGCGCCCCAAACATTACCCGACGCAGAACGAATTCTCCGCGCGCATGGTGATCGCCGCCGACAAGCTCGGACTGGATGCGCTGGCGCTTTCCCACGCGCTGCTGCATGCGCTGTGGAGCGAAGAGCTTGATGTCAGGGACGCCGCGGTGCGCGTCGCAACCGCCGACAAGCTGGGCATGGACGGCAAGAAACTGCTGGCGATGCAGGACACGCCGGAAATCATGGCGGCGTGGAAAGCCAGCGAGCAAGAAGCCGTGCAACGCGGCATATTCGGCACGCCGACGTGGATCTACAACGACACGCTGTTCTGGGGCCAGGACCGGCTGGATTTTCTCGACGAGGCATTGTCCAAATGAAGCGCAAACTCCTGCTCGGCAGCATCGCCGTTGCCCTGGTCGCCGCACATGCGCCGGCAGCGTCGGCGCAGACCTATCCCGACAAAACCATCCGCCTCGTCGTGCCCTTTTCCCCCGGAGGCGCGCTCGATGTCGTCGGCCGCATTCTCGGTCAGAAACTCACCGAATCGCTGGGCAAACAGGTGGTCATCGACAACCGGGTCGGCGCCGGCGGCAACATCGGTGCGGAATTCGTCGCCAAGGCTGCACCCGACGGTTACACGCTGCTGATGTCCTCCGTCACCACGATGGCCATCAACATGAGCCTGACGCCGAAGCCGCCGTACGATTTCGAGCGCGATTACGCACCGGTCAGCCTCAATGCCGCGGCGCCGCTGGGACTGATGATCCATCCCGCGCTGCCGGCAAAATCGGTGAAGGAATTCATCGTGCTGGCAAAAGCGCGGCCGGGTGAACTCAATTATTTTTCCTCCGGCGTCGGCACCGGCACCCACCTTGCCGGCGTGCTGTTCGACCAGATGGCCGGCGTCAAAACCATGCACGTGCCGTACAAGGGCGGCGGACAAGGCGTGACCGATCTGCTGTCGGGCCAGATGCAGTTCGCGTTTTCCACATTGCAACTGGCTTTGCCCCACGAAAAATCCGGACGCATCCGCCTGCTCGGCATCGGCTCCGCGAAACGTTATCCGCGCCTGCCCAATCTGCCGGCCATCGCCGAAACCGTCAAAGGTTATGAAGCGGTGCAACTCTACGGTGTGGTCGCACCGCGCGGCACGTCGCCCGAGATCGTCAACAAACTCGCAACCGAACTGCGCAACATCGTCGCCACCAATGATGTGCAGGAACGCTTCCTGAGCCAGGGCATCCTGCCCGCGCCGTCAACCCCGGAAGAATTTTCGCGCAGCATCAAACACAACATCGCGCTGTTCGGCGGCGTCATCAAAAAGCTTGACCTGAAAGTGCAATAGTTTTTGCAGTGACTGACAGAGCATCGCCCAGAGAAAATAATAATAAATAAAAACAATTACTTATGTAGATTCGAACGGTGCGCCGGCTCCAGTAAAACCGTTAGCAGCAAAATCACCCGGGTTTCCGCCCTTGGAAAATATGTCATATTCGACATATAATGCCGCATGTCAAAAACGGAAAACCCTTGGTGTGGCTGCATGGCCAAATCAGGTCACCGCCGTTTTCAGGCAATGCACGGATCGAAGCCGGCGTGTTATTGCGGCGCTTGCAGCTTGGAGAAAACATCCCCTTGCCGCATTCACGTCCGATGCCGGGTATCGGCAAACGCTGTCATGAACTGCGCATACAGGACACCAATGCAACTTGGCGCATTGTTTATTACATTGATTCGATAGCAATCGTCATCTTGGAAGTGTTCGCCAAAACCACGCAACAGACACCGGGAGCCGTCATCGATACCTGTAAAGCCAGGCTCAAGCTCTACCGTTCAATCTGAATCCGCAGGAGCACTGCATGAACAACCACAAACTCAAACGTCTGAAAGCCGCCGGCTGGAAAGCAGGCCACGCTGGAGATTTTCTGAAGCTGAGCCATGAAG
>JAKFUJ010000373.1 GCA_021732805.1 Betaproteobacteria bacterium
TCCCTGCAGAATCAATGATGATCCGCTCTGCAAGTCCTTCCTGCTCGACCAGATGTCTGAACACGCCTTCGGCGGTGGGTGAGCGGCAGATATTGCCCATGCAGATAAACAGCACCCGCGTCGTCATCGTTGTCATGCTGCGTCGATGAAAAACCGTTTTTTCAGCATCTGCAGTTCATCGCGCAATTGTGCGGCGCGCTCGAATTCAAGATTACGCGCCGCATCGAGCATTTCCTTCTCGACACGTTTGATTTCGCGGGTCATTTCCTTGTCGCCCATCAGGTCGTAGCGCGCCTGGTTCTGTGCCGCCTTCAGCTCACGGCGCGCACCATCCTGATCGTAAACCCCGTCGATGATGTCCTTGATGCGTTTGGTGACGCCAAAGGGTGTAATGCCCTGCTCCAGATTGTGCGCGAGCTGCCTGGTGCGCCGGCGGTCGGTTTCATCAATGGCACGGCGCATTGAATTGGTGATCTTGTCGGCGTAGAGGATGGCACTGCCGTTGATGTGCCGCGCGGCACGGCCGATGGTCTGGATCAGCGAGCGCTCGGAACGCAGGAACCCCTCCTTGTCGGCGTCGAGGATGGCTACCAGTGACACTTCAGGCAGGTCAAGGCCTTCACGCAGCAGGTTGATGCCGACCAGCACATCGAATTCACCAAGGCGCAGGTCACGGATGATTTCGACGCGTTCAACCGTATCGATATCGGAATGCAGGTAGCGCACCTTGACGCCGTGTTCAGCCAGATAATCCGTCAGGTCCTCCGACATGCGTTTGGTCAGTGTGGTGACCAGCACACGTTCGCCGATAGCGACGCGCTTGTTGATTTCTGAAAGCAGATCATCGACCTGGGTGGTTGCCGGACGCACTTCCAGTGCCGGATCGACCAGTCCGGTGGGACGCACCACCTGCTCCACCACCTGACCCTGGTGCTCGCGTTCGTATTCGGCCGGCGTTGCCGAGACATACACCACGCGACGCAGGAATTTCTCGAATTCGTCGAAGCGCAGCGGCCGGTTGTCCAGCGCCGACGGCAGCCTGAAGCCGTAATTGACCAGATTTTCCTTGCGCGCCCGGTCGCCCTTGTACATGCCGCCGACTTGCGGAATGGTGACGTGACTTTCGTCGATGACCATCAACGCATCTTTCGGCAGATAGTCGATGAGGGTCGGCGGCGGTTCACCCGGCTTGCGACCTGACAGGTGTCGTGAATAGTTTTCGATACCTTTGCAGAAACCCATTTCGTTGAGCATTTCCAGATCGAAGCGGGTGCGCTGCTCGATGCGCTGCGCTTCAACCAGTTTTTGTTCTTTCTGGAACCAGGCCAGGCGCTCCCGCAATTCAATCTTGATCGCTTCAATCGCGCGCAGCGTGGTTGCCCGCGGCGTGACGTAGTGACTGGAAGGATAAACCGTGAAGCGCGACACCCGCTGCAGGATATGACCGGTCAGCGGATCAAAAATCTGGATGCTTTCAACTTCATCATCAAACAGTGAAACCCGCACTGCAGTTTCCGAATTCTCAGCAGGAAAAATATCGAGAATGTCGCCGCGTACACGAAACACGCCGCGCTTGAATTCGATGTCGTTGCGTTCGTACTGCATCGCGATCAAACGTTCGATTGCATCACGCTGCGACAATTTCTCGTTTTCGTGCAGGTGCAGGATCATGCCGTGGTAATCGACCGGATCGCCGATACCGTAGATTGCGGATACCGTGGCGACGATGATGGTGTCACGCCGCTCCAGCAGTGCTTTGGTCGCTGACAATCTCATCTGCTCAATATGCTCGTTGATGTTCGAGTCTTTTTCGATGAACAGGTCTTTCGACGGCACGTAGGCTTCAGGCTGGTAATAGTCGTAATACGAAACGAAATATTCAATCGCGTTTTCCGGAAAAAATTCGCGCATCTCCGCATACAACTGCGCCGCCAGTGTCTTGTTCGGCGCCATGATCAACGCCGGCACGCCGAGGCGTGCGATGACATGCGCCATGGTGTAAGTCTTGCCCGAACCGGTGACGCCGAGCAGCGTCTGGTGCACCAGACCGTCGCGCACCCCTTCTTCCAGTTTGGCAATGGCCTCGGGCTGGTCGCCGGCCGGCTTGAATGTCTGGTGCAGGCGGTACGGACTGTCTGGGAAGGTGATGATTTCCATGGAATTCGGGCAAAAATGTCCATGTTACCGGTATCGAGCTACCCTTGCCCGGTGTGGTTTCCCGATTGAGCGCTCAGATCGCGACAATTCCGTTTGGGTGCGGTGCAAAAACACCGTTAAAATGGCGTTTTCAACCCCTTTTCAACGACTTTCAACTCAAATTCCCCGATGACTTCCTCAGTACTCGAAAAAATAGAAATGGCGCCCAAGGATCCGATTCTGGGCGTAACCGAAGCCTATAACACCGATCAGAATCCCAAAAAAGTGAATCTGGGCGTGGGGGTATACACCGACGACAACGGCAAAGTGCCGGTGTTGCAATGTGTGCGCACGGCTGAGCAACAGCTCGCTGAAAAACCCATGCCGCGCAACTATCTGCCGATCGACGGATTGGCTGCCTATAACCGCGCGGCGCAGGAAGCCCTGTTCGGCGCCGGCCATGAGGCTGTCAAGTCCGGGCGCATCGTGACGGTGCAAACACTCGGCGGCACCGGCGGGCTCAAGGTTGGCGGTGATTTTCTGCGCCGGATGAATCCGGAGGCCGGGCTTTACATCAGCGATCCGAGCTGGGAAAACCACCGCGCGATATTTGAGTACGCGGGTTTTACGGTCAAAACCTATCCCTACTATGACCCTGCCACCAACGGTCTGAAGTTCGATGCCATGCTCGCCGCCCTTGATCAGATGCCGGCCGGCGCTGTCGTGGTGCTGCATGCCTGCTGTCACAACCCGACCGGCGTTGATCTCGATGCGGCGCAATGGGAAAAAGTCATTGCTGTCGTCAACAAGCGCGCGCTGGTGCCTTTTCTCGATATCGCCTATCAGGGATTTGCTGAAAGCCTGGAGGCCGATGCAGCAGCCGTGCTCCGCTTTGCCGCTGAATGTCCCGCGGTATTGGTGTCAAGCTCGTTTTCCAAATCACTGTCGCTGTATGGCGAACGTGCGGGCGCCCTGAGCATCGTTACCGCCGGCAAGGAACAGGCTGCACGCACCCTCAGCCAGTTGAAACGGGTTATCCGCACCAATTACTCCAACCCGCCGGCGCACGCCGGCCAGGCAGTGGCGCTGGTGCTGACCACACCGGAACTGCGCACACAATGGGAACAGGAACTGGGGCAGATGCGCGACCGCATCAAGACCATGCGCAAACAACTGGTTGAAAAAATCCGCGCCATCCGCGCCGATTTCGATTTGAGCTTCATCGTCGAGCAGCGCGGCATGTTTTCGTACTCCGGACTGACCAAGGCGCAGGTACACCGGTTGCGCGATGAATACTCGATTTATGCACTCGACAGCGGTCGTATCTGTGTCGCCGCGCTGAATACGAAGAATATCGATTACGTCGCCGCGGCCGTCGCCAAAGTGCTGGTTGAAAGCTGATTCAAGACGTATTTTTTTGCATCAATAGCCGGCCTTCGGGCCGGCTATTTCTTTTTGCCGCCGCCGAACAGACTTTCAGCCCAGGTACCGGCCTGGGTGCCGATTGCAGTGCCCACGCCAGGCAGGATGGCGGTACCGATTGCACCACCGGCGACGGCCGCCCCGGTCGGCAACGCCAGCGGTGAATCAAGGGTGCCGCTGATATTCAGAGGCACCTTGGCGGCGGCGACGCCCACCAACGAAACCTGTGCGTTGATCCGTCCTGAAAGCGCCTTGTTTGGCGCAATGGTTACATTGCCATTTGCCGCCAGAGAACCGGATGCCACTTTCAGATTGGTGATGCGCTGCGTGTTGCGATCCATGGCGAAATGACCCGATAAGGTATCGAAGCGGGTTTCACCACTGCTGTCCCTGGTAATCAGGCTGGTGGCGGCTTTCTGGATATCAATGCCT
>JAKFUJ010000294.1 GCA_021732805.1 Betaproteobacteria bacterium
GGTGGTGATGATGCTCGCCGGCGGCGGTCTGCGCGTGGCCCTGGCGACCACACATCTGCCGCTGCATGCCGTGGCTGCTGCCATCACTGCCGAAGGTCTGGAGCAGACGCTGCGCGTACTACAGCATGACCTCATCACGTGTTTTGCGATCGCGCAGCCGCGCATACTCGTTGCCGGCCTCAACCCGCATGCCGGCGAATCGGGGCACCTCGGACGCGAGGAAATCGACGTCATCGTGCCGGTGCTGGAACGCCTGCGCAAAGAAGGATTCGATCTCAGCGGACCGCTGCCTGCCGACACCCTGTTCCAGCCGGAGCGGCTGCAGCAATGCGACTGCGTGCTGGCGATGTACCACGATCAGGGATTGCCGGTGCTCAAATACGCAAGCTTCGGCGCCGGCATCAACATCACGCTCGGTTTGCCGATCATCCGCACCTCGGTCGATCACGGCACGGCACTGGAACTCGCCGGCAGCGGCAAAGCCCGAGCCGAAAGTCTGGTCGCGGCGATCGAGCTCGCCGCCGAGCTCGCGCTGCGCAGCAAAAAAACCATCGCTGCGTGACTGTCCGGCATATCCCGCGCAAGCGTTTCGGCCAGAATTTCCTGGTCGACGACGGCATCATCGACGGCATCATCAATGCCATAGCGCCACAACGCAGCGACCATATGGTTGAAATCGGCCCCGGCCTAGGCGCGCTGACGGTACCGCTGCTGACACGGCTTGATCATCTGCAGGTTGTCGAAATCGACCGCGACCTGATCGCGCGGCTGCGCGAACATCACTCTTCCGAAAAGCTGACCATCCACGAAGGCGATGTGCTGAAATTTGATTTTGCCGCGCTGGGCGGCAACCTGCGCATCGCCGGCAACCTGCCCTACAACATTTCAACGCCGCTGCTGTTCCGCTTTGCCGAATTCGCCGGCCATATCCGCGACGTGTACGTGATGCTGCAGCGGGAAGTGGTCGAGCGCATGGTGGCCGCGCCCGGCGATTCCGAATTCAGCCGGCTGTCGGTGATGCTGCAATACCGCTTCGACATGGAAATGCTGTTCGATGTGCCGCCCGAATCCTTCGATCCGGCGCCCAAGGTGGAATCCGCCGTGGTACGGCTGATGCCGTTCGCGACACCGCCGCATCCGGCGCGCGACGAAGCCGTATTCAGCAGCGTGGTTGCGCGCGCTTTTTCGCAACGGCGCAAGACCCTGCGCAATACCTTGAAAGGCGTCATTGCCGACGCCGACTTCGCGCGGCTCAATATCGATGCCGGCGCACGGGCGCAGGAGCTGTCAGTGGCGGATTTTGTACGGATTGCCGACGCGGTAACGGCGTCGGCTTAGCTTGCAGCTTTACGCTGCACGAACTCGATTTTGTAACCGTCAGGGTCTTCAACAAACGCAATCACCGTGGTGCCGTGTTTCATCGGCCCCGGCTCGCGCGACACCTTGCCGCCGCGTTTTTTGACTTCATCACAGGCTTTGCAGGCATCCTCGACTTCGACCGCGACATGGCCGAAGCCGCCGCCCATGTCGTAGGATTTGGTATCCCAGTTGTGCGTCAGTTCGAGCACGGCGACACGTGACTCCTCGTCATAACCGACGAAGGCATTGGTAAAGCGCCCACTCGGATAATCGGTCTTGCGCAGCAGGCGCATGCCCAGCACCTGGGTGTAGAAATCGATCGAGCGTTGCAGATCGCCAACCCGGATCATCGTGTGCAGCAGTCTCATGCGCGTACTCCCCGTTTATCTCCGGCTCCGGCGCTGTTCAGACTTGCACCATTTCGAAATCTTCCTTGCGCGCACCGCACTCGGGACAGGTCCAGTTCATCGGCACGTCTTCCCATTTGGTGCCTGCCGCAATGCCCTCATCCTGTGCTCCAACAGCTTCATCATAAATGTAGCCGCAGATCAAACACATGTATTTCCTGTACTGTCCGTTATCGGTGGTCATCAGGTTTTGCCAGAGTTAAATGAGCTACAATTCCCGCGACATTCTAGCTGATCCCTTCTCCGCGCCCAATCCTGATGACCGATTCTCCGCCCATAGTCATGGTGTTCGCCGCCACCGATCCCACCGGCGGCGCCGGACTGCAGGCGGACATCATGACGCTGGCGAGCATGGGCTGCCATCCGGTGTCGGTGGTCACCGCCATCACCATCCAGGACACCACCGGTGTCGATGAAGTGCAGCCGATCGACGGTGAATGGGTGGCCGACCAGGCACGCTGCATCCTCGAAGACATGCCGGTGGCTGCGTTCAAGATCGGCGTGCTGGGCAGCCTCGAGGCGATTGCCGCGGTGGCGGAAGTAGTCTCCGACTATCCGGAAATCCCGTTGATCCTCGACCCGGTGCTGGCTTCGGGCCGCGGCGATGAACTGGCCTCCGAAGAAATGCTGATGGCGATCCGCGAACTGCTGATTCCGCAAACCACCATCGTCACCCCGAACAGCATCGAAGCGCGGCGGCTTGCCGACAACGACAGCGAAGGCGACAACCCCGATCTCGCCGAATGCGCGCGACGCATCCTCGAGTCCGGTTGCGAATATGTGCTGATCACCGGCACCCATGAACATACCGGCGAAGTCATCAATACGCTGTACAACAGCGACGGCGTGGTGCGCAGCGATTCGTGGCCGCGCCTGCCCGATACCTATCACGGCTCTGGCTGCACGCTGGCTTCGGCGCTGGCGGCAACCATCGCCAACGGCGTCGACATCCAGGAAGCGGTGCGCGATGCGCAGGAATACACCTGGCAATCGCTGAAACTCGCGTTCCGGCCGGGCATGGGCCAGCACATCCCCGACCGCCTGTTCTGGGCGCGCGAAGAAGAAGCCGCCATCGCCGCCGGCGAAAACAACGACGAAGAGGACAGCAACGGGGACGACGACCGCAGCGACGGCAAGCTGGCGTGAACGCCCGGATCGCCGGGCTCTACGCGATCACGCCCGACCTCGTTGATACCGATACCTTGCTGCGGCGGTCCCACGCCGCACTCAGTGGTGGCGCCCGCATCCTGCAGTACCGCAACAAAACCGCATCCGCCGAGCTGCGCCACCGGCAGGCACAGGCCCTTCAACAACTCTGTACCGAATTTGCCATACCGCTGATCATCAACGACCACCTGGAGCTCGCGCTGGCCGTCGATGCCGCCGGCTTGCACCTCGGCGGGGACGACGGCGACATCGCCGCGGCACGGGCCGCACTCGGCCCCGGCAAGCTGCTGGGCGCCTCCTGTTACGACCGCATCGAGCTGGCGCAGGCTGCGATTGCCGCAGGCGCCGACCATATCGCCTTCGGCAGTTTTTTCGCATCCAGCGTCAAGCCCGGCGCGATGCGCCCGCCTGTGGACCTGATTACCCGTGCCAAACACCAGTTCAAACTGCCGGTGGTCGCCATCGGCGGCATTACCCCGCACAATGCACCGCAACTGATCGCTGCCGGCGTCGATGCCGTGGCAGTAATATCGGCGGTGTTTACCGCGCCCGACGTTACCGCAGCAGCGCGTGATTTTCAGATGTTGTTTGAGTCCCTCCATGAAAAAAAGTCAAAACCTCTTTAACCACGCCCAATTGACCATTCCCGGCGGCGTCAATTCGCCCGTGCGCGCCTTCAAATCGGTCGGCGGCACACCGCTGTTTTTCCAGCGCGGCAAGGGTGCGCTGGCGTGGGACGCCGACGGCAACAGCTATATTGATTACGTCGGTTCCTGGGGTCCGCTGATCTGCGGCCATGCCCATCCCGACGTTGTCCGCGCCGTGCAGCAGGCAGCGGAACGCGGACTGTCCTTCGGCGCACCCACCGAAGCCGAAGTCGACATGGCCGATGTGCTGCGCAAGCTGGTGCCGTCGCTGGATCAGGTACGGCTGGTCAGTTCCGGCACCGAGGCCACAATGAGCGCGATCCGCCTCGCCCGCGGCTTTACCGGGCGCAGCAAAATCATCAAATTCGAAGGCTGCTACCACGGCCATGCAGATGCGCTGCTGGTC
>JAKFUJ010000454.1 GCA_021732805.1 Betaproteobacteria bacterium
TGCATTCCGAAGCCGACGCCGAAGCCAAATACGTGCGGCTCGCCGACGAGTCGGTATGCATCGGGCCGGCGTCGTCGTCGGCGAGTTATCTGAACGTACCGGCAATCATCAGCGCCGCCGAGGTGACCGATGCCGAGGCCATCCATCCCGGTTACGGATTCCTGTCGGAGAATGCCGATTTCGCCGAACGCGTCGAACAAAGCGGCTTCACTTTCATCGGCCCCAAGGCCGAAACCATCCGCCTGATGGGCGACAAGGTCAGCGCCAAAAACACCATGAAAAAAGCCGGAGTGCCGGTGGTGCCGGGCATGGATGGCGCGCTGAATGAAGACCCGAAGGAAATCGTCAGGGTGGCGCGCCAGATCGGTTACCCGGTGATCGTCAAGGCCGCCGGCGGCGGCGGCGGGCGCGGCATGCGTGTCGTACATACCGAAGCGGCGCTGAAAAATGCGGTGAGCACCACCCGCGCCGAAGCGCAGGCGGCGTTCGGCAATCCGGCGGTGTATATGGAAAAGTATCTGGAAAAACCGCGCCATATCGAGATTCAGGTGCTCGCCGACAAACATCGCAATGCGTTGTACCTCGGCGACCGCGACTGCTCAATGCAGCGCCGTCACCAGAAAATCATCGAGGAAGCGCCGGCGCCTCTGCTCAATGAAAAAGCCCGCATCCGCATCGGCGAGCGTTGCGCCGAAGCTTGTCGCAAGATCGGTTATGAAGGCGTCGGCACATTTGAATTCCTGTACGAGAAAAACGAATTCTTTTTCATCGAAATGAACACCCGGCTGCAGGTTGAGCACCCGGTCACCGAATGTGTGACCGGGCTGGATCTGGTGCAGTTGCAGATCCGGGTCGCCGCAGGCGAAAAACTGACTCTGCGGCAGAAAGACATTGCGTTGAAGGGACATTCGATTGAATGTCGCATCAACGCCGAGGACCCGTACAAATTCACGCCGTCACCGGGACGCATCACCTCGCTGCACATGCCGGGCGGCCCCGGCGTGCGCGTCGACTCCCACGCCTACAACGGCTATTTCGTGCCGCCGCATTATGATTCGCTGCTCGGCAAGATCATCACTTATGGCGATACGCGGGAACAGGCGATTGCGCGCATGCACATTGCGCTGTCGGAAACCATCATCGAAGGCATCAGCACCAACCTGCCGCTGCACCGGGAATTGATGCGTGACGCCGCCTTCCTGCGCGGCGGCACCAGCATCCACTATCTCGAAGAGCGGCTGGCGAAACTGACCCGCGCTGAATAACGCGCCGCCGGACTGACAGTTTGTTGGAATTGATGGTATTGGCTGACGAACAGGATTATTCGACACTCGTTAAATCAACGACTTGTACGCGTGTGCGCTTGGTCGCTACGCGCCCCGAAGGAAGTCCCCTCGGGGGGCTCCCCACGCGCTCGCGCATCACTTTTTCAACAGACCGTTAATGCCCTGGCTGTGCGCAATCCTGCATGTCGATGAAGCGGCCGTTGAGGAACTGAGCGACGCGCTGCTGGCTGCCGGCGCGCTGGCGGTGGATGTGCAGGATGCGGCTGCGGGCACCGCCGCAGAGAGCCCCATCTTTGCTGAACCCGGTGAGGCGCCGGCGACAGGCTGGCATGCCAATCGCATCAGCGCCTTGTTCGCGATGGGTGCCGACTTGCAAGCCGTCATTCCGCAGGCGTTGACGGATGCCGGAGTCGCCCCATCATCGGAATTCCGGGTTGAACGTGTCGAAGACGCGGACTGGGTGCGGCTGACGCAAAGCCAGTTTCAGCCGATGCAGATTACGCCGCGCCTGTGGGTGGTGCCGAGCTGGCATGCCGCGCCGGACCCTGCGGCCATCAACCTCGTGCTCGACCCCGGCGTTGCCTTCGGCACCGGCGCGCATCCGACCACGCGGCTATGCCTGCGCTGGCTCGACACCGTGATTACGCCGGAGGTCGATGTGCTCGATTACGGCTGCGGCTCGGGCATTCTCGCGATTGCTGCGATGAAACTCGGCGCGCGCAGCGCCTGCGGCGTCGATATCGATGAACAGGCGGTGCTTGCGGCGCAGGACAATACGAAGCGTAACGGCATCACTGCAAATTTCATCGCTGCGGAAGGCGCGCCGGTGAAGCCGGCGCAGATCGTCGTTGCCAACATCCTCGCCAATCCGCTGACCGTGCTGGCGCCGCTGCTGGCGCAACTGACGCTGCCGGGCGGACGCATTGCCCTTTCGGGAATTCTTGTGGAGCAGGCGCAATCGGTGCTTGAGGTGTACGCGGCCGATTTCGAGATGCAGCCGGCAGATACCGATGATGGCTGGGTGTTGCTGACCGGCATTCGCAGGTAGAGTAACGCTCATGTCGCTGCTCACCCGCTGCACCCATTGCCACACCGTGTTTCGCCTGACTGCGGAACAGTTGCAGGCGCATGACGGACAGGTGCGCTGCGGACGCTGCATGCAGGTGTTCAACGGGCTGGCCGCGCTGGTACCGGATGTGCCGCTGCCACCCGATGCAACACAGGAGCCGGCAGCAACGCAAGCAGTTTCCAGGACTATCGAGGCCGCAGCATCCGCGCCTGTTCCGCCTGAAATTCCAGAACAGACGGAACCGATGGCTGATATCGTTTCGGCGTCCGATATGATTGAGACCGAGTTGCCGGAAGTAGCGGCATCGGCATCGGAATCAACATCCCCTGATGCCGATCCATTGCCCAAGATCCAGGCTGCAGCGGCGCCGGACGTGACGGAACCCGGGTCTGTGGCTGAGCTCGCAGCGCAGGAGCCGAAAGCAGACAGCGCTGAAAACCCGTTCATCCAGGAAGCGTTTGATGCAGCAGCTGAACCAGCTCCAAAACAGCGGTGGCTGGCAGCGGCTTGTGTGCTGTTCGGCTTTGCACTGGCGGCGCAGGCGATTTATTTCTATCGCGGTGAAATTGCCGCCCGTCATCCGCTGGCACGGCAATGGCTGGGCGCAGCCTGCGTGCAGGCCGGCTGCGGCGTGCCGCTGCCGCGCGTGATCAAGGCATTGTTGATTGAAGCCTCTGATCTGCAACTGGTCGACCCGGCGCGTCCCCAGCGTATTCAGTTGACGGCGACATTGCGCAACCATGCCGGCCACGACGTGGCTTATCCGGCGCTGGACCTGGTGCTGACCAATGCCTACGACCACACGCTGGCGCGGCGCATTTTCCTGCCCGCTGAATATCTTGGCGGCAACCGCGACCCCAGCGCCGGTATTGGCGCGAATGCAGAACTCACCGTGCGCTTGGTGCTGGAAACCGGCAATCTGGGCGCCGCAGGTTTCCGGCTGGCGATTCTGCCGGCGCCGCTGCGCTGAGGCATTATATAAGTTATTGATTTTATTAAATAAATAAATTAATCGCTCTGGAGCAACCATGAGTACCCCGCAACATCTGAAATATTCTGCCACCCATCAATGGGCACGCCGTGAAAATGACGGCACAGTCAGCGTCGGCATCACCGATCACGCCCAGGAAATGCTCGGCGATGTGGTGTTTGTCGACAGCCCCGCGCCGGGCAGCAAAATCACCCAGGGCAGGGAGTGCGGCGTCATCGAATCGGTGAAGGCGGCTTCGGATATTTTTGCACCGGTGTCCGGTGAGGTCATTGCGGTGAATGCCGAGCTGGCGGATGCGCCGGAAAAAGTGAATGAAGATGCGTACTCGGCATGGATGTTCCGCGTCAAACCGGATGATCCCGCTCAACTCGAATCATTGCTGGACGCCGCCGCATACCAGAAAGTCGCAGACGCTGAAAAGGCTTAGAGCACGTATCAAAAGAGACTCTCCCTCGCCCCGCTTGCGGGGAGAGGGCTGGGGTGAGGGGGCCTCGGAAAGGTCATTTTGTTACGCGGTCTCAGCAGAACTGCCTGCCCTGCCGAGGTTCGATTTTTCACGGGTTCGTGATACAAGTACGCAGCCAAAGCCGCATCCCATAACATGGCGCGCAAGCCGTGATCCGGGATTGCGTGCGATAGC
>JAKFUJ010000101.1 GCA_021732805.1 Betaproteobacteria bacterium
CGCTCTGGCTTTCCAGTTTCACTGCGACCAGCAGTATCGGTCGAGGTCTTGAACAGACTTTGTCTGCGATGCGTCAGTGTCGCAGCGGTCTCGCGCCGTGCACGTTTGATACTGTCGATCTGACCACTTTTATCGGTGAGGTGGCCGGGGTGGATGCGGTTCGGCTGCCGGTGGCATTGGCCGATTTTGATTGCCGTAACAACCGGCTTGCGCAACTGGGATTTACCCAGGATGGTTTTGACGGGGCCGTGCGCGGCGCCATCACCAAGTACGGTGCGCAGCGTGTCGGCGTGTTTCTCGGCACCAGTACTTCCGGCATCCTGCAAACCGAACACGCCTACCGGCGGCGTGATCCGGCGACCGGCGCCTTGCCTGCGGATTATATTTACGGCAAAACGCATAATGTTTTTTCGGTCGCCGATTTTACGCGCCGCTATTTCGGACTGACCGGCCCCGCAGTCGTGGTGTCCTCCGCCTGCTCGTCCAGTGCCAGGGTATTCGGTTCAGCGCGACGCATGATGGCGTCGGGTCTGATTGATGCGGCAGTGGTGGGCGGTGTGGATTCGTTGTGTCTGACGACACTGTATGGATTCAACTCGCTGGGCTTGATGTCCGCGGAGGCGTGCCGGCCATTTGACATGAATCGGAACGGTATTTCGATCGGTGAGGCTGCCGCTTTTGCGCTGCTGGAACAGCCTCCCGGGCAGCTCGATGCCGATGCCGTGCTGATGCTGGGCACCGGTGAGTCCAGTGATGCCTATCATATGTCGTCGCCGCATCCTGACGGTCTGGGCGCGCGCATGGCCATGCAGGGTGCGCTGGACATGGCCGGGTTGCAGTCATCGGATATCGGCTATATCAACCTGCACGGCACCGCGACGCCGACCAACGATGTCGCAGAGAGCAAAGCGGTTCGGCATGTATTCGGAGGACACACGCCATGCAGTTCCACCAAAGGTGCGACTGGCCACACCCTGGGCGCGGCCGGCGGCATCGAGGCGGTGATCTGCGCGCTGGTGCTGCAACACGGATTGCTTCCTGCCGGTTTGAACACCCGGCAGATCGACCCGGCGCTGGGGGTGGATTATTTGCTGACCAACCGCGAACAGCCGGTGTCCCACGTGCTCAGCAATTCGTTTGGATTTGGCGGCACCAATTGCAGTCTGATTTTTTCGCGGGCGAAATAGACCATGCCGGCATTGACAGCCTATATTGAAGGCATCGGTCTGCTGGGTCCCGGCTTCAATAACTGGCCGGACAGCAAGGCCGTCATTTGCGGGGAACAGCCTTATCTGCCGGGCAAAACGGTGCTGCCGCTGCCCGCGTTGCTGCCGGCGGCCGAACGCCGGCGCAGCGGTGCGATTGTCCGCCTGGCCCTGGCGAGCGGATTGGAGGCCATTGCCGCGGCGGGGCTCGACGCAGCCAGTCTGCCCATGGTGTTTTCCGCATCCGGCGGCGACGGTGAAAACTGCCATGCAATCTGTGAAATGCTCGCCTCCGATGACCGGCAGATTTCCCCGACACGTTTTCATAATTCAGTGCATAACGCCGCTGCCGGGTACTGGAGCATTGCCACCGGCGCGATGGCACCTTCAACGGTGCTGGGCGCATTTGATGCCTGCTTTGGCGCCGGACTGCTGGAAGCGGTGACGCAGGTTGTGGTGGATGACACGCGCGTTGTTTATCTGGCTTGTGATACCCGCTACCCCGAGCCACTGTACGGTGTCCGGGGCATTCCGGATGCCTTTGCCGTAGCGTTTGTACTCGCGCCGCAACGCAGCGCACAGACGCTGGCGACAATCACCGCAAGCCTGACGGATGCCGGGCCCGACCGGTTTGACGATATCGCATTGGAAAATCTGCGCGCAGCCATTCCGGCTGCGCGTTGTCTGCCGTTGCTGCGGGGCATCGCGCTGGGTGGCGATCAGGATGTGGTGCTGGATTATCTGGACAGCGCGCGTCTGGCCGTGGCGGTCACATCATGTTGAACAAAGTCGAACTGAACCGCGCCTGGATTGCCCGGCACATTCCTCATCAGGGCAGCATGTGCCTGCTGGAGGGCGTCGAGTCATGGGATTCCGGGCACATCCGCTGTCGTGCCGGCAGCCACCGCGCCACGGACAATCCACTGCGTGCGCATGACCGGCTTGGAGCTGCCTGCGGCATCGAATATGCGGCACAGGCCATGGCGGTGCACGGCGCATTGTTGGCGCCGCCCGACCATGCCTGCGCACGTATTGGTTATCTGGTCAGTGCACGCGGCGTGCGATTGCATGTGGCGCGTCTGGACGATATCGGTGACGATCTGCTGATTGAGGCTGATTGCGCCATGCGCAGTGCAGACAATGTCATTTATCAATTCGGCATCAGTGCCGCCGGTCGCGTGCTGCTGGAAGGGCGTGCCACTGTTGTGCTGAATGCCGGCCTGTCTGCTGCGGGAGAGGCCTCATGAAAAAAGCCCTGGTCACCGGCGGCAGCGGAGGTATCGGCTCGGCCGTATGCCGGCGCCTGGCAGCGGATGGCTGCCATGTCTACATTCACGCCAACAGCGGATCGCAGGCGGCGCAGGTGCTGGTCGATGCCGTCCGCGCTGATGGCGGCAGTGCAGAGGTACTGGTATTTGATGTGACGGACGCCGCGGCAGTGACCGATGTTCTGACTCCGCTGGTCGCAGAACAGCCGATCCAGATTCTGGTCAACAATGCGGGCATTCACGACGATGTCGTGTTTCCGGGCATGCGTGCCGATCAATGGCATCGGGTGATGGATGTCTCGGTCAACGGTTTTTTTAATGTCACCCAGCCGTTGATGATGCCGATGATCCGCAGCCGCTGGGGGCGCATCATCAATGTGTCATCGATTGCCGCGCTGACCGGCAACCCGGGACAGGTGAATTATTCAGCGGCCAAAGGGGCGCTGAATTCAGCCACCAAATCACTGGCGCGGGAGGTGGCCAGCCGCGGTATTACCGTCAACGCAGTGGCGCCGGGGATTATCGATACCCCGATGAGTCAGTCCACATTTGACGCCGCAGAAATCGCGCGTCTGGTGCCGATGAAACGCGCAGGCAGTCCGGACGAGGTGGCCGACCTGATCGGGTTTCTCGCGTCATCCCGGGCCGCCTATATCACCGGACAGATTATTTCGATCAATGGTGGCATGATCTGACTGTGAATAACGAAACGTCCACACCCAAAGCCGCGTCAGTACATGCCCCGCATGCTCCGCTCACCGATTACTATGCGACAGAGCAGGATCGGCAGGCCTATCTGCGTAATATTTTTGACAACACTGCAGCGGATTACGACTGCATAGAGGGGATGCTGGCATTGGGTTCCGGTTCCCGCTATCGACGCCAGGCGCTGATTCGCGGTGGTTTGCGGGAAGGAATGAAGGTGCTGGATGTCGGCGTGGGCACCGGTCTGGTTGCTGCGCAGGCCTGTATCTTGACCGGCAATGCCGCCCTGGTCACCGGGGTTGATCCCAGTCCCGGCATGATGGCCGCCAGCAAATTGCCTGACACCATGGTGTTGATTGAAGGTCGCGCCGAGTCTTTGCCGTTCCCGGACAATCATTTTGATTTTTTGAGCATGGGTTATGCGCTGCGTCACATCAGCGACCTCGGCGCGGCCTTCGCCGAGTTTGAGCGGGTTTTGAAGCCCGGCGGCCGCTTATGCCTGCTTGAAATCACCCGGCCGCACAGCCGCCTCGGTCGATGGCTGCTTAAAAATTACATGCGCGGCGTCATACCGTTGTTGACACGATTTGTTTCCAGACAAAAAGACACCACGACGATCTGGCGCTATTTCTGGGACAGCATAGAAGCCTGCGCGTCCCCCGAACAAGTCGTGGCCACACTCAGTGGCGCGGGGCTGACGCAGGCCAGGCGGCATCTGGAACTGGGCATGTTTTCGGAATACCAGGCAATCAAGGTCGTTCCCGGCCAGACGATCTGACGGGTTGGCCGCCAG
>JAKFUJ010000353.1 GCA_021732805.1 Betaproteobacteria bacterium
TATCTGGGTGCACGTGGTATCCGTTGGCGAAACCCGTGCCGCAGAACCGCTGATCCGTGCGTTGCAGCAGCGCCATCCCCGGCATCACATCCTGCTGACACACATGACGCCAACGGGACGTGAGACCGGCGAGGCGTTGTTCGGTGATCGCGTGTTGCGTTGTTATCTGCCGTATGACTATCCCGGTGCGGTGGCGCGATTTCTTGATCGTTACCGGCCGGTCATCGGGGTGATGATGGAGACCGAAATCTGGCCCAACCTGATTCAGGCCGGCGCGCATCGCGGCGTGCCGCTGTATCTGGTCAATGCCCGGCTGTCGGAACGATCTTTGCGCGGCTATCAGCGCGTCGGGGCGCTGGCACGCGCCGCCATGCAGGGCTTTACCAAAATTGCCGCGCAGACCGAGGACGATGCGCAACGCCTGCGCTCGCTCGGCGCATCGATGGTGGTGGTGACCGGCAATCTGAAATTCGAATTGGAGCCGCCGCTGCAGCAGAGGGCGCAGGGAGAATTGTTGCGCGGAATCATCGGTGGGAGACCGGTGCTGCTCGCCGCCAGTACTCGCGAAGGCGAAGAAGCCTTGTTGCTGGACGCTGTGCAGCGTACCGGCATCGGCAATGCGCTGCTGATCATCGTGCCCCGGCACCCGCAACGGTTTGAGGAAGTGGCCGCGCTGATTGCGGCGCGCGGTCTGCGTTCGCAGCGGCGCAGTGCTGGTGCAAGCATTGCGGCCGATACGGCCATATTACTCGGCGACAGCATGGGCGAAATGTTCATGTACTACGCAGCCTGCGATGTCGTGCTGATGGGCGGCAGTTTTGGGCCTTATGGCGCACACAGCCTGATCGAGCCGTGCGCTGCGGGCCGACCGGTAATCATCGGACCATCGACGTTCAATTTTACGGATGCGACAGATGCCGCGATTGCTGCCGGTGCTGCTTTACGGGTCAGCGATCTGAATGAAGCGGTGGTGCTGGCCAAGCGACTTGCTGGTGATCCTTCGCGTTGCCAGCGCATGGGACAGGCAGGGCAGGCATTTACTGCCGCGCATCGCGGTGCGACCAGCCGTGTGCTGTCGCTGCTGTCGCTGTAGATATACTATAAGTAATTGATTTTATTGATATTTTTAACATAACCGGCGTCGACGGGATTACTTCTCCAGCCAGCCGTTGATGATCTGCACGTCGGTTTCGGTGAGCTGACCGGCGGCGGCCTTCAGTTGCAGCAATGACAGGAGGTAGTTGTAACGGGCCTGCGCCAGATCGCGGCGCGCACCGAACAGCAGTTGCTGCGCATTCAGCACATCCACCTGCGTGCGCACACCGACTTCCTGGCCCAGCAGAGTGGAATCGAGCGAACTCTGGTTCGAGACCAGCGCGGCTTCCAGCGCGCGCACCTGGGCGATGCCGTTGGTGACGCCGAGATAACCCTGGCGTGCGGCGAGTTCAGTGCTGCGTCGCGCGTTTTCCAGATCCTGTTGCGATTTGGTTTCGTTGGCGATGGCCTCGCGCACCCGCGAGCTGACAAGGCCGCCCTGAAAAATCGGAATCGCCAGTTGCAGGCCGACGATTTTCGACGAAATGTCGGTGCCGCTGCTGCCTTGAACACCGGAACCGGTGCCCGAGTCGGTCAGCGTGGCAAAGGCGTCGAGTGTCGGGAAATGCGCGCCGCGATTGCGCTGCACGTCCAGTGACGCGAAGTTGAGGTTTTCCTGTGCGATGCGCACTTGCAATCCGTCCCTGCGCGCGAGTTCAACCCACTGCTCCATCGACTGCGGCTCCGGCGGCAGCAATGCCAGATTTTTGCCGACATTGGCGATTTCCGGTGCAACGCGACCAATCAGTTGTTCCAGCGCGCGGTTTCTGACTTCAAGGTCGTTGCGCGCGGCGATTTCCTGCGCGGTAATCAGGTCGAAGCGGGCCTGGGCTTCATGGGTATCGGTGATGGTGGCGTTGCCGACTTCGAAATTGCGCTTGGCCTGTTCCAGTTGCTGGCCGATGGCGGTTTTCTGCGCCTGCGCCAGCATCACGTTGTTACGCGCCAGCAGCACGTCGAAATAAGCCTGGGCAACGCGCAGGATCAGGTTTTGTCCCGCAGCCAGCAATTGCACGTCGGCCAGAGCAACCTGGGTCTTGCCCTGGTCGTAAGCGACAAAATTCTGCCGGCGGAACAGTGGTTGCGTGATCGAAACCGAGGCCGAATTGGAATTGAATTGCACGTTACTGGGCGCCAGCGCCGGATTGCGGAAACGCAGGTCGCGGTCGTTGTGCTGGGTCGATGCCGAAAAATCCGCCTGCGGCAGCAGGCCTGCGCGGCCTTGCGGCAGTTTTTCCTGGCCCGCCAGCCAGCTCGCGCGGGCTGCCGCGTAGACCGGATCGGAGGCCAGTGCGGCACGATAGATTGTCACCAGATCCGCTGCGACTGCAGGCCGTACGGTCAGAATTGACAGGACAATTACAACAGCGGGAATCACGAGTCGCATGCGGGTTCGACGCTTCAGAAGACGAAACGTTGCAGTTGCTGCGCGTTTTTCAGTGGCGTGATGCAGGTCTCGAACAATCCAGTGGTTTGGCAGGCCCCGCTTCCGGTGTGGGTGATCAGTTTTGCCTGCATCGCCGGTGCGACACCGACAACCGCGAGCAGCCGGCCACCGGGATTCAGGCTGCGCTGAAAACTTTCCGGCAGCACCGGCACCGACCCGGTGAGTACGATGACGTCATAGGGTCCGTGTTTGTCCCAGCCGCGCGCGGCATCGCCGGTTTCGAGTGTGAGGTTGGTCATGCCATATTCCGCAAGGCGTGTGGCGGCAGCGCGGGTGAAGTCGGGAACGATATCTACGCTGTATACGTGGCGACCGAGGCTGGCCAGCAACGCCGTCATGTAACCACTGCCGGTGCCGATTTCAAGGATGGAATCGCTGCGCTGCACACCGAGTTCCTGCAGCATGCGCGCTTCCAGTTTTGGTGACAGCATGGTTTCGCCATGACCCAGCGGAATTTCCAGATCGGCAAAAGCCAGCGCGCAATGCCCTTCAGGCACGAAGTCTTCACGATGCAGGCGCATCAACAGGTCAAGCACCACCGGATCCAGTACTTCCCACGGCCGGATCTGCTGTTCGACCATGTTGAAGCGGGCGTGTTCGATGTCCATGCGGGGGGCTGAATGAGCAAGTGTGTTCATGAACGCTAACAGCTTGTCGGAAAAAGGGAATTTGTGCCTGGGGTGGCGCCGGAAACAAGCGCTTTGCAGCTTGCAATTATCCCATATTTCCATTAGCGTAAACATCACACGTAGGGGTCCTTGCGGCTGCTGTCCGAACACCAAAGCTGCAGGGTGAGACAAACCCTCATAACCTGATACGGATAATGCCGTCGTAGGGAAGCGTGGCGAAGGGAGACTTTTCTTTTTACCTGTTCTCTCCTGCCGCCGCTCCTCTCCGCCGGTCCTGCACACACGGAGCGCGCCATGAATGCCAATCCCAAGTTCCTCAATACTACTGCCCAGGTCGATGCCGGTGCAGTCAAACCATTGCCCAATTCGCGCAAGGTCTATATCGAAGGCACGCAACCCGGCGTGCGCGTGCCGATGCGCGAAATCACCCAGTCGGATACCCCCGCGTCGATGGGCGCGGAGAAAAATCCGGCCATCCTCGTTTACGACACTTCGGGTCCGTACACCGATCCGGCTGTGAGCATCGATATCCGTTCCGGGTTGGCACCCTTGCGCCAGTCGTGGATCGAGGCGCGTGGCGACACCGAAGCGCTGACCGGCCCGACTTCGCGTTATGGCCGTGAGCGTCTGGAAGATCCCAAACTCGCCAGCCTGCGTTTCAACCTCGGCCGCCAGCCGCGCCGCGCCAAGGCGGGAATGAACCTCAGTGGCAATGTTACGCAGATGCATTACGCGCGCAAAGGCCTCATCACGCCGGAAATGGAATACATCGCGATCCGCGAGAACCAGCGCCGCG
>JAKFUJ010000080.1 GCA_021732805.1 Betaproteobacteria bacterium
ACTTGCCCAGCGCCATGAAAAACGCACACCAGCCGGCATTGAGTCGCAGCCAGCCCGCGGCCACGCACAGCGGATCGCCCAGCAACGGCACCCACGACAGCAGCAGTGCAGGGCTACCCCAGCGTCGTACGATTTCCTGACCCTTCAGCGGTTTGCCGGGCGGAATCAGGCGACCGATCAGATAAGACGACAGCCCGCCCAGTGTGTTGCCGAGCGTGGCCACGGCGAGCGCGGGCCAGAATTGCCCGGGTTGCAGTTTCAGTACTCCGAACAGCACGGCTTCCGACCCTCCCGGCAGCAGGGTTGCCGCCAGAAAGCTGCTGACAAACAGTGCGCCTATCGAGATTTCCATCTTTTTGACAATTATCCTTTTCGCGATTGTCGTCCCGGCGAATGCCGGGACCCAGAGCACCCTGGATTCCGGCGTGCGCTGGAATGACGGGTGTTTTGCCGTGAATTTTGAAAAATCAATAATGTAGCGGAGGCATCCACGGGATGTTGCGGACTTCAATCTGGATTTGAACAAGGGGCCGGGGTTCTTTAAACTCCCGTTTTTCCGCTGATGAATCGGTCATCGCGGGGTCAACAGCAGGTCCAAGGGTCCGGCGACTGCCATGAGCACACTGATCTCCGAAGAATACCGCAAGATGCAGGAAGAACTGCACCGCAATCCCAATTACGGCGTGGCTTCGGTGCAGTACGCGCCCATCGTCGCTCAGGTGCTGCAGCAGATCAACGCTACGGAACTGCTGGATTACGGCGCCGGCAAGGGCCGGCTCGGCGAAACCCTGAAAACGCTGCTGCCGAATCCGCCGCGCATCCGCCATTACGATCCGGCGCGGCCCGAGTGGGCGACGAGACCGCAACCCTGCGAGAGTGTCGCCTGCATCGATGTGCTGGAACATATCGAGCCGGACCTGATCGACAATGTGCTGGATGACTTGCAGCGAGTGACGCTGGGTCATGGCGTGTTTACCGTGCACACCGGTCCGGCGGTGAAGCTGCTGTCGGACGGACGCAATGCACATCTGATCCAGCAGCCGCCGGCGTGGTGGCTGCCGAAATTCATGGAACGATTTGAGCTGGCCTTTTTCCAGCGCATGCCCCAGGGTTTCTGGATTGTCGTTCAAGCCAGACCTGATGCGGGGAAGCCTGACAAAACAGGAGAACCACAGGGTCTTTTGCGCAGGGTGGTCAGGTCCGCGCTCGGTTGATCGCCGTTTTCAACGGTTTATTTTTTCAGTCGCTGTTCCCCAAAAGGAAATAACAAGATGAGTTATGCCATTGATTTTCCCGGCGTCACCACGCTGCCCGTGGTTGAGAGCAACCAGGCGTTTCCGGTCGGACGCATTTACTGCGTCGGTCGCAACTACGCCGAACACGCGCGGGAGATGGGTCATGATCCGGATCGCGAACCGCCGTTTTTTTTCATGAAGCCGGCGGACGCGATTGTGGCCAATGGCGCGACCATTCCGTATCCGCAGGCGACCAAGGATCTGCACCATGAAATCGAGATGATCGTCGCCATCGGCCGCGGCGGCTCGAACATTCCGGTGGAAAAAGCGCTGGATCATGTGTTCGGTTACGGCGTCGGCCTCGACATGACGCGCCGCGACCTGCAGGGCGAAGCCAAAAAAATGGGCCGTCCATGGGAAATGGGCAAGGCCTTCGACAACTCGGCGCCATGTACCGCGCTGAAAACCGTGACCATGGTCGGTCATCCGGCGAAAGGCGCGATCTGGCTGAAAGTCAACGGCGAAGTCAAACAGAAGGGTGATCTCGCGGACCTGATCTGGAATATTCCCGAAACCATCGCTTATCTGTCCAAGCTGATTACGCTGCGTCCCGGCGACATCATCATGTCGGGCACGCCGGCCGGCGTCGGGCCGGTCAAGGCGGGCGACAGGCTCGAAGGCCATGTTGACGGCGTCGGTGATCTGACGACGACCTACGCGAAGTAATTGCGTAACTGCGTCAGCGCCAGCGTATTGAATCCGGCATCACCGGCAATAAAAACAAAACGGCGCACCCGCATCACGCGGGTGCGCCGTGATCGGCAGCTAGGGTCCGGCTTATTCCTTGGCGGCGCTGGGGAACGTGAATGTCGTGGCCATCATTTTTTTGTCCATGAACTCGCTCTTGGTCAGCATGCCTTTTTTCTTGGCATCCATCTTGTCGAACTGGGAGCCCATGAAATCCATGAACTCCTTGCGGTCGACCATGCCGTCCTTGTTTTTGTCCATCATTCTCATGGTCGTCTCAGTCCAGAACATTGCCGAGAGGCCGGTGCCGCCTTCGCTGGCTGCGCTGGGGAAGGTGGATTGAGACAACGCCGGGGTAGACGCCAATAATGCCAGGGTCATCGCGCCCATCGTGGTTGCCGCTTTTAACTGCTTGAACATGATTTTCACCTCGTTAGTGGTTGAGTAAAGGCTTGCATTAAGCAACAGGACGTCTACTACGCCGACTACGCACAGATAACCTCCGAACTGTACGCTTACCGTTTCAGCAGATTTGCGCAAAGAACCGGCAGGGCCGCTGACATGATTTAGTCAGCAAGCCCGGAAATCCCTTACCGAGATCATTTTTTGATCCGGCAAGGAATCACGGCAGCCTCCGGGAATTCTTTACGATGGCTGCTCGGGCAGCAATAATGTAGCTCACGGATTCAAGCGAGTCCACTGCATCTTGAGGGGCTTATGCAAAAAACCAGGCTAGGCGCGCGAGGGCCGGATGTCCCGGTGCTGGGGTTGGGCTGCATGGGCATGTCGATCAGTTATGGTGAGCCCGATGATGCAGAGTCCATCGCCACCATGCATCGGGCTTTCGAGCTCGGCTGCAACCTGCTGGTCACATCAGATGCTTACGGCAGCGGCGTCAACGAATCGCTGGTCGCAAGGGCGATCAAGGGGCGGCGCAATCAGGCGCTGATTGCGACCAAATTCGGCAATGTCGGACTGGGTGGCGATGTTCCCGAAGGACTTTCCGGAGGTCATCCGGATTATGTTGCACTCGCCTGCGAGCGCAGCCTGCAGCGGCTCGGCGTGGATGTCATCGACATTTATGGGCTGCATCGGGTTGATGCAACTGTGCCGATTGAAGATACCGTCGGTGCAATGAAACGGTTGGTCGAGCAGGGCAAGGTGCGTTATCTCGCGCTGTCCGAGGCCGGCGCACAGACCATCCGTCGCGCGCATAGAGTACATCCCATCGCCGCAGTGGAAACCGAGTATTCGTTGTGGAGCCGTGATGTTGAAACGGAGATCCTGCCGGTCTGTCGCGAACTGGGCATCGGCTACATGGCCTATGCGCCGCTCGGTCGCGGCTTCCTGACTGCGACCATCAAGAGCGTCGATGCGCTGATCGCCAACGACCGGCGCCGCGAACACCCTCGATTCTTGCCTGAAAATATAAATAAAAACAACAACTTACTGAATGCCATCGAGGCTGTAGCGAGTGCTCACCAAGCCACGCCTGCACAAGTGGCGCTGTCCTGGCTGCTGGCGCAGGGGCGGGACATCGTGCCCATCCCCGGCACCAAGCGGCGCAGGTATCTGGAGCAAAATCTGGCGGCAGCCGAACTGCAATTGACTGCGGCCGAACTGGCGCAACTCTCTGTCGCTTTTCCGCCCGGCGTCACCGCCGGCACGCGTTATCCCGAAAAACAGCTGAAGGCATTGGGCATCTAGCAGGTTGTTGAAAAAGTGATGCGCGAGCGCGTGGGGAGCGCAGCGACCAAGCGCACACGCGTGCAAACCTTTGATTTTATGAGGGTTGAAAATCGATCATGCCAAGTTGAAGCGATGTTCTGGAGTTTTTCAACATCCTGCTAGTATAATGACACATTAATTACGATATATAGTGTTTTGCCAATTTTGCATCCGCGGCCTGCCGAGTGAACGACCATGCAATACCGCGTTGCTCGGTATTGCGACGTAACTGCCAAGCGTCCACCT
>JAKFUJ010000089.1 GCA_021732805.1 Betaproteobacteria bacterium
TCATGTCCCGGTAAACATCACAGGGGAACAGCAGCCATGCTCGGATTTCTGACGGGTGGCAAGGTCGATCACCCGATGGCCGATATCAAAAAGGCGCGCGAGATCGTCGCCGAATTGCCGTCTGATCCGCTGAAAGCGCTGGGGGATATTGCCAACTGGCTGGAAAGCCTGTGCGAAACCAGGGAATTCAAGGTCGACCGCCTGTTCGAAAACATCGATCTGCTCGACGGCGCCGCAAAAAATTACCAGCGCAAACTGGCGCAGGATTATTTCGCCACCGCGCGGCAGCAGAAATTCCAGGAAAACCGCCTGTGGACCAGCAGCTACGCCTTCTGGAAGGGATTGAGTGATGCCTATCTCGAATGCGTGGCGCGTTATGAATCCTCGCACACCGGCGGCACGGCGTTCCGCAAAAACCTGCCCGTCATCGTTGCGCGTACGTTGCGCGCACTGACGTTGCAGCTGAAATGGATACTGGTGCGTTACGGGCCGGTCGATCCACGGGTGTGGTCTGACATCGGACGGCTGTACCAGTTTGCCGAAGCCATTGGATTTTCCGACAGCGCCATTGCAATTTATCCTGGCACCCACGGCGGCGGTTCGGTGCGGCAGGAATTCCTGAAAGCGGTGATGCTCAGTGTGTCGTCCACCGATGGCCTGAGTCCCATGCGTCAGGAAATCGCCGAGCGCACAGTCGCGCATTTTTCACCGGACTTCCGCATCTCGCAGCAACCGGGCCCGGGCTGCGGCTACTGTTTTGATATCGCCGGCGGCAGGCCGCCGTTCCGGGTGGTCGGCGAAAAGGCAATGCCGCAGACAGCGCGTTTTTTTGGCGCGGGTGATGCGCTCGCCAGATTGCGGAAAGTCGAAGCGACGATCCGCGAAACCGGAGCGATACCTTCAAGCGTCCATCTCGGCGGAACCTACGATAACGAGACCGTGCTGCCGGTGCTGCGTCACCTGATTTCGTACTGGTCGGATGACGCGCCGGCGCGCGGCGCCCAGAGACGGCCGACGGCGACGCGCATGACAGTACTCCACGGCATGGCGGAGATCCTGCAGACGCTGGATCCGATGCACAGCGATGAACTGGATTTCAGCTCCGGCTCCTCGGCCGAGAGCTGGATTGTCGAAAATGTCAGTGACGGCGGCTATGGCGCGATCATCCCTGCTGCGAAAAGCGACTGGGTGCGTGTCGGCGCCTTGATCGGCATCAAAACCGAAATTTCCCAGCGCTGGGGCATCGGCATCATCCGTCGTGTCACCCGCGACGAACACCAGCAGCGTCGTGTCGGCGTGCAGGTGCTGTCGAAAGTGGTGTTTCCCGTGCGGGTCGGCAAATCCGGCGGCGTCTTTGCCGCCGCACCCGCGACGGCAACGGATACCGCGTTGCTGTTGTCGCCGACGCCGGATTCCAAAGGCGAGGTTGGCGTGGTGATGCGAGAGGGCATCTTCAGTACGCGCGACAGTTATGACATGGTGGTCAACAACAAGCCGTACCTGCTGATGCCTTCGCGTCTCGCCGAAGGTGGTGAGGATTTCGACTGGGCCGTGTTCAAAGTCATGCAGCGATCAGCATGATCGCCTGATTGATGAAAAAAATTGAACGCGTACGCGCCGCCCTGAACGGGTCGGATACCGATCGACCCCCTTACGGTTTCTGGACGCACATGCCGGGTATCGACCTCGACCCGGAGCGTCTTGCCGCGGAAACCGCGGCGTTTGCGGCGCAGTACGATCTCGATTTTGTGAAGTCGATGCCCAATGGCCTCTACTGCGTCGAGGACTGGGGCTGCGAATGCGATTTCAGCGCGATTGAACATGGCGGCGCGGCGCGCGTCACATCTCCGGCCATCCGTGCCGTGGATGACTGGCCGGCGCTGGCTGATCTCGATGTCGAAGCCGGCGCCTTCGCACGCGAACTGCGGCATTACGAGCGACTGGTGCAACTGGTCGGGCCGCAAGTGCCGGTGCTGGCGACGCTGTTCTCGCCGATGACCATTGCCGCGAAACTGTCCAATGGATTGCATCGCAATCATCTGGCGACTGCTCCGCAACTGGTGGCGTCCGGACTGGATACCATAACCCGTGTCACCTGCCGCTTCGCGCAAGCCGCCATCGCCCGCGGCTGCGCCGGGATATTTCTGGCGGTTCAGGATGCCGGCCGCGATGTGTTCGACGAGGCGGTTTACCGCGAATTCGGCGAGCCCGGCGACCGCCGCGTGCTGGATGTTGCGGCAGCGGCCGGCGGCTGGTTCAACGTCGTGCATATGCACGGCGACAACATCATGTTCGATGTGCTGAAAGATTATCCTGTTGCTGCCGTGAACTGGCACATCGGTGAAACGCCGCCGGCAATCGGTGACTATCGTGCGGCGGGCGGTACGCGTGCGATCGTCGGCGGCCTGCAGCGCGGGCACATCACGAATCGTGATATGGCGGGGATACGCGGCGACGTGGAACGTGCATTCAGTGAAAGCGGTGGCCGCGGGCTGCTGCTGGCTCCCGCCTGCGTGATCCGGCATCCGGTGGATGATGCGACACTGCAGCAGACGGCGGCATTGATTCGCGGGCTGGCCTGACCATCGGGCTGCAGCAGTGTTTATTGAAATCAGGAGCAATCGTGACTGACTCGTTGATCATCCGTTCCGCGTCACCCTTGGATTATGAGCAATGGCTGCCGCTGTGGGAGGGTTACAACACGTTTTACCGGCGCAAGGTGGCGATGGAAGTGACGCGCATGACATGGAGCCGGTTCTTCGATGCCTACGAACCGATGCATGCGGTCGTTGCCGAGCGCGACGGCAAATTGCTCGGGCTGGTGCATTACCTGTTCCATCGCAACACCGCGATGCTGGGGCCGACTTGTTACCTGCAGGATCTGTACACGGTGTCGGAGGTGCGCGGGCAGGGCATCGGTCGTGCGCTGATCGAGGCGGTGTATGAGCGGGCGCAGGCAGCCGGTTCACCGCGGGTGTACTGGATGACGCAGGAATCCAACACGGTCGCGCGCAAGCTCTACGATAAGGTGGCTGAACAGTCGGGGTTCATTCAGTACCGCCGGCAGTTCTGATTCAGTGCGGCACTGTACACCCCCCGGATTTCGCTACGCTGCATCCGGGCTACAAAAACGATCTTGTGGCCCGGATGAGGCCGAAGGCCGCTATCCGGGGGATGCTAAGCCCCCCGGAACCCATCAGGCGGTTTTGGTTACGCCGGCTGCAGCAAGGTTTTTGATCTCCGTATCGCTGTAACCCGCTTCGCGCAGGATTTCCGCGCTGTGTTCGCCGAGCCGCGGCGCGGGACGGTGCGGCATCGCGTCGGCGCCGGGCCAGTGGCTGGCCATCGCCATCTCGCGCAGTTTGCCTTCGCTGGGATGCACGGTTTCCCTGAAAAAACCGATCTCAGCCAGATGTTCGTCATTGAGCAGGTCGCCCACGCTTTTCATCGGCGCTGAAGGAATGTCGGCTTCACGCAGCAGTTTTTCCCATTCGGCGTTGCTGCGCAGTTTCAGTTGTTCGGCGGCAAAGGCGTAAACCTCGGCAATGTTGCGCGAGCGCGCTTCATGGCTGCCGTAGCGCGGATCGGTATTGAACATCTCTTCCTGGCCGATCAGCTTGAAAAACGCGCGCCAGTGTTTGTCGTTGTAGATCAGCACGCACATGTAGCCGTCGCGGGTTTTGTACGGCGCGCGATTCGGCGCCAGCATGCGCGCATAACCATAGGGGCCTTCCGGCGGATCGAAGGTGAAGCCGCCCATGTGGTCGGCCAGCACCATCTGCGTCACCGTTTCGAACATCGGCACCTCGACGGCCTGTCCTTTGCCGGTGCGGCTGCGCGCGAACAGTGCCGTGGTCACTGCGTTGACGGCCGCGAGTCCGGTGATGCGGTCGGCGATGGCCAGCAGCG
>JAKFUJ010000142.1 GCA_021732805.1 Betaproteobacteria bacterium
GGAACAAGGCGCCGATCTGGGTCAAAAAAGACGTGCCCGGTTTTGTCGGCAATCGTCTGCAGCACGCGATGATGCGTGAAGCGCTGTACCTGATCGATGACGGGGTCACCGACGCTGAAGGCATCGACACCGCCGTGCGTTACGGTTTCGGCTTCCGCTTCATCGCCTGCGGCCCGATGAAGCAGAAGGAAATGTCCGGCTGGGATACCCATGACCTTGTCGCCAGCGCGTTGTACCCGCACCTGCACGACGAAAAAGGCCCGCCGCAGTGGCTGAAGGATCTGGTGGCGAAAGGACGCACCGGCATGAAGGTCAAGGCCGGCCTGTGGGATTGGGATGACGAGAAAATCAAAAAGGAAAAAGCCCGCATCGAGCGTGCATTACAGGCCGGTTTCGCCATTCTGCGCGCTGATAACGACTGAACCCCAGGTCCCATGTGAGCACAGCCGCCACCAAGGTCGCCCGTCTCCGCACATTCCTGCTGACCCGGCCGGCAAAAATCATCGGCGCGCTGCTGGTGCTTTATGCGATCTGCGGTTTTCTGCTCGCGCCGTGGCTGGTTCGCCAGCAATTGCCGGGGCTGGTGGATAAACATCTTGGCGCGCAGGGTTCGGTGGGCGCCGTGCGCATCAATCCCTTCCTGCTGACATTCGATGCCGCCGATCTGGCGATTGCCGAAAAAAACGGTGTGCCCGTTTTTAACGCCAACCGCCTGTTCGTCGATTTCGAACTGGGCAGCCTGTTTCGCTGGGCATGGACATTCCGGGAAATTCGTATTGAAAAACCCGTGCTTAATGCCGAACTGGACGCGCAGGATAATTTGAATCTGCTGCGGCTGCTGCCCCAGGAAAAATATAGAAAAAACAACGCAGCCTCAGACACAGAGCCCAAAACGCTAACGCGGCTGTTGCTGCAACAACTGGTGATCTCCGAAGGTGAATTTCGATTTACCGACCATACGCTGCAACCAGCAGCACAGGCGCAGGTCAGCCCCTTCAATTTTGAAATGCACGATATTTCAACGCTGCCCGACCGCAGCGGCAAACATGCCTTTACCGCAAAGTTGCCCGGCGGCGGTGACTTGCTATGGCAGGGCAAGCTCGGCCTGTCACCACTGGATTCCAGCGGATCAGTCACCCTGAAAAACGCCAGGCTTTCAACCCTGTGGCAATTCGTGCAGGACCAGTTGACCATCGCGGAGCCCAAAGGCAGCTACGACCTCGGCTTGAGCTACCGTATCGGATATTCGGACGGCAGGCTTCGTTTACATGCGGATGACCTGTTTTTTGGAATGAAAGGCGTGGCCATCGCCCGGCAGCAGGACAATGCGACACTGGCCAAACTGGAATCGGTCGCTTTTGAGGGCGGAACCTTTGATCTGGCGCAGCGCAAGCTGACGTTCAAGAACATTCAGATTGCTGATGGCGCGTTGAGTGTTGTACTGGACGAAGACAGCGTACCCGACTGGACAAAACTGGTACGCAGCAAACCTGTCGAAACCAAACCCGCGGCAGCCGCAACCCCCGCTCCGGCAGAGGCCTCCACATCATCTGCAACACCCTGGCAGATATCGCTGCCGCAAGTCAGCGTCAGTGCGCTGGCGCTGAACGTGCTTGACCAGAGCCGGTTAAAACCCCTGCGCGTGACCGTGGACAACACTCAAATCAATCTGGGCGCAGCGGTGTTGATAGGTGAGCAGGTTCAGGCCACTGTCAGCGACGGCACTGTGAAAATGAGTGACCTCCGCGTGATGACCGGTGATGACTCAGAGCCGCCGGTGACACTGGCCACGGCCGAACTGAGTGGCGCTGCATTCGATCTGCAGAAAAAAACCATGCATGCCGACCGGGTACGATTGTCGGGAGGGCGAACCTGGATCGTACGCGAAACTGATGGCAGCCTGCATCTGGCCAGTATATTTACGCCCCGCAAACAAAAGCCCCTGCAGGAAGCGGGCTTCGTCATTTCGGTCGATCGCGCGGAGCTTGCCGGTTACGCCGTAGCGCTGACCGACAAGTCATTTACGCCGGCGATTGCCTACGATATTGAGCAGCTTGATGCCGCGGTCTCAAAAATCACCCTGCCGCCGACCAAATCCTCCAGTCCGGTTGAACTTGCGCTGCGGGTCAAACAAGGCGGATCCGTACGGGGCAAAGGCACAATCAACCTGCTGCAGCAGTCTGCCGATGTACGTGTCGAAGCCTCAGACCTCACGCTGATGCCCCTCGATACCCTGCTCAAACGCGAGACCACGCTGACGCTGACGTCAGGCAAGGCAAGTTCCGCAGGGCGCGTGATCGTGAACGGCGCCAGCGAGCCACCTGCCTTGCAATACAAGGGCAGCGCAACCATCACCGATCTCGACCTGAAAATTGACAGCTCAGCCGAGCGCCTGCTCAACTGGCAACGACTGCAGGTCGATGACATTGATCTCGATACCGGGAAAAACCGTTTGAACGCGGCGCAAGTCAGTCTTGCCAGACCTTATTCCAGGCTGATCATCAACAAAGACCGCTCGACCAACCTCGGCTCCATGATGCGCCCGAGTCCGGCTTCCGCACAGACTCCCGCCCCTGCCACTGTCGACCAACCCGCATCGCCGATGACCATCAGTATTGAACGGGTCAGTGTCGAACGGGGCGAACTCGATTTCACCGACCTGAGCCTGGTGCTGCCGTTCGCTACCAACGTCAAATCGCTCAACGGCTCGATCAGCGGCCTTTCATCGTCACAGGACTCGCGGGCCAGCCTCAAATTCGAGGGCCGCATCGAGGAATACGGACTCGCGCGCGCCGAAGGCACTGTGCAGGCCTTTGCTCCGAAAAAATTTACCGACATCGCGGTGATATTCCGCAATGTTGAATTGCAACCTTTGAGCCCATACTCGGCAACCTTCGCCGGTCGCAAAATCGCCTCCGGCCGCGTGTCGCTCGATTTGCAGTACAAACTCAACAACAGCCAGCTTGCCGGTGACAACAAGATCTTGCTGGAAAAATTCACCTTGGGCGAACGAGTTGAGAGTCCCGGCGCCGTCAACCTGCCGCTCGACTTGGCCATCGCCCTGCTCACCGACAGCGACGGCAAAATTGATCTCGCAGTGCCGGTCAGCGGCAATGTCGACAGTCCGGAATTCAGCTACGGCCATGTCATCTGGCAGGCCATCCGCACGGTGATCACGCGCATCGTCTCCGCGCCGTTTCGTGCGCTGGGTTCGCTGTTCGGCGCCAATGCGGAAGAGTTGGGCGACATCGTGTTCGACCCGGGTAGCGCGCGCATCCTGCCCACCGAATACGAAAAAATGCGTCGTCTGGCTGAAGGCCTGCAGAAACGCCAGCAACTCAAACTGCTGGTGCAGGGCACTTACCACACGCAAAACGATTCCCGTGGATTACGCATCATCGCCGTGCGCGCCGACCTCGCCATCCGCGAAGGCCTCAAACTCGCGCCTGGTGAAGACCCGGGACCGATCGGTTTTGACAGCGCAAAAGTCCAGCGTGCGCTGGAGATCATGCTCAACGAACGCACCGGCGGCGATGCCGCCGCCCAGTTTGCGGCGGCATTCCAGAAAACCGCCGGACGTGAAACCGGTCGCGTCAACGCAGCGCTGGCGCTCATGGGACGCGGCGCCGGCGATCGTGAACTCTATGTCGCCATGCATCAAAAGCTGATCGAGCTGCAACCGCTGCCGCCCACGGCGCTGGAAGATATCGCCAAAGCGCGTGCAGCGAGAATCGCCAACGCTCTGACCAATCGCTTTAAACTCGAGCCGGCGCGCATCGGCGGCAAACCCCCGATGGCATTGGAAGAAACCGTTAAAGATGGTGTGCCTGCAAAGCTGTCGTTTGAGCCGATCAAGTAAAATTTAATCTCCTCTGAATGAGCATCGCCCGTTGTTGAAGACCTGCCAG
>JAKFUJ010000332.1 GCA_021732805.1 Betaproteobacteria bacterium
GTGCGGTTGCCCCAGAACACCGAGCCGTCCTTGCGCACGAATTTTCGCTCCGACGAAAACGAGGATGCCGTGTCCGGTTCAGCCAAATTCTGGTATTTGTCGCGGTCTTTGAACCGGTAATCCGGATGGACGATTTCAGTGCTGGTCATGCCCAGCAGCTCGTTCTCCGTGTGGCCGAGCATGCTGCACAGCTTTGGATTGACACGCAGGATTTTGTAGGTGCCGATGGCCGTGTGCATGATGCCCATCGGTGCGTTGTCAACGGTTGCCCGGTAACGCAACTCGGCTTCCCTGCGGTCGGTGATGTCTTCAATGAGTCTGATGAAGTACAGCGGTTTTCCGGATGAATCCCGCGCCAGTGAAACCGAGCGGCTGGTCAACAGGGTGCTTCCGTCCTTGCGGATGTATTGTTTTTCCTCAGTAAAATTTTTGATCTTTCCCGCCCACATCAGTTGCCGTTTCTCGGCGTCATTTCCGTGATCCGCGGGGGGCGTGAAATCCGCGGCTGCACGCCCCACTATTTCTGCTTCGTCGTAGCCCATCATTTCGCAGAATTTCCTGTTGACGCGAAGATAGCGGCCGTCGATGGTGGAGTGAACGATGCCGATGGCGGCCTGCTCGAATGTATCCCGATGGTGCTGTTCAAGTTCCTTCCAGTCGGTAATATCTTCGATGACACCAATGACGTATTGCGGATTACCAGCGGCGTCGCGTGCGGTGGACATGGTGCGCCGTGTCCACAGCGGTGTGCCGTCCTTGCGAATGAAGCGCTTTTCGTCAGTTTGCGAGCTGCTGCCGCTGTGCGTGAGTTGCTTTCGGTATTCCGCGCCCGACCCGTAGTCGTCCGCGTGCGTGAGGACTTTCATCGATTTGCCCAGGAGTTCTTCCCGGGGATATCCCAGCAGATCGCCGAATTTCCGGTTGCAATCGACCAGATTTCCGTGCAGATCGACGCGTGTGATGCCTACGGCCGCCTGCTCGAAAATTTCACGGAAACGTTTTTCGTTTTCCCGTGAACGATGCTCCGCCAGCGCTACTGCAGCGCGCGCGCGCAGGCTGGAGATGCCGAAGCCGATGTCGACCGCGAGTTCGTTGAGGAGCTTGATTTCCTCTTCGTCGAAAGCATCGCGTTCGGCGGCATGCAGCACCAGTACGCCGACCAATTGCCGGCCTCCGGTCAGTGGCAGCGCGATGGTGCATTGAAAACCCAGTTGCAAAGCGCGAGCGCGCAACTGTTCATGCCGGGGGTCATTCAGGACGTCGCGCTTGATGCACATTTCGCGACTGGCCAGCGCTTCAGCAGATGAATCCAGATATCGGCCATCGGCGGAGCGGGTCGCGGCTGCAGACGTCGGTTGCTCATGGCCATAGCCGGCATGGGCTACGGCGCGTACCGGCTGATGCTGGTCGCTGGTCGGCAAACCGATCGATGCCTGTTGATAGCCGCCGGATTCGACAACGACCGTACACATGCTTTTCAGCATCGCGGTTTCGTCGGTTGCATGAACAAGTATATGGTTGCATTCCGCCATGACCCGTCGCGCCCTGCTCAGGCGCAGCAGGCCGGCCTCGGCATGTTTGCGGTCGTTGATGTCGTCGATGGTCTGGATCAGGTACGATTCGCCATCGGGCGTTTGTGCCATGGCGACCGTTCGTGAAACCCAGAACTCCCTGCCATCCTTGCGCACATAACGCTTATCGCCGGAGAAATGATTGCGGACGCCGTCGATCAGTTCACGCCGCAGGTGGTCTTGCTGGCCGCGGTTTTCCGGGTGCGTCAGGTCACGGGTGGTCATGCCGAGCAGCTCGGCCGCGGAATAACCGAGCATCTCGCACAGCTTGTGGTTGACCTCGAGTATCCTGCCGTCAACGGCGGTGTGTGCGATGCCGACGGCAATCTGGTCGAATGACGACAGGGGGCGGCTGCCGGTTGCGGCATCCTTGCCAGCACCATGTCCGGACAGGCGCACGCTGCCTTTGCGGCCGGGTTTCGCCCCAGGATTTTCCGATTTGTCGCTCCTCCGTTGCCGCATCTCTCGCCTGTTGTCGGTTCTGCAGCCCAAGTGCCAGCCTGTGATCAGGTCTTGAACGGATACATGGGATTTAATTGATAACGTATTAGATGTTATCCCCTTCGCCGCCTGAGACGGTGGTTTCGATACTTGTCCGGGGAAAATTTTTAATTAATTGATTTCATTGAATTTTATTGTGGGTATCCCGCAGGGCACAAGGCGCAAGCTTACAGGGATCCTGGGGGGTGGCCGGTATCCCTCTGCCGGTGATGCCGGCGAGACGTCGATGCGCGGTGCGGTGTTGATTATCGATCATCGGAAATCATGAATTCTTCAATATTTATAATGGGTTAGTTGCGTATTCTCGAGCAAGGGAGTACCTTTCGCCGTAATTTGTGGCTGGTGAGGTGACATCGTCGGACCCATCGGGACATGGCGCGGGTGGTCAGCGGCACTGCTGCTGGCGCTCGCGTCGGCGGCAAATGCTGCTGGTCTCGGCAAACTCGTCGTGTTGTCGGCGATGGGGGAACCCTTCCGCGCTGAAATCGAACTGCTGTCGCTACCGGATCAAATCGCCACGCTGAAGCCGCGCCTGGCGTCGCCCGATCTCTATCCGCTGACCGGTTTTCGTTACAACTCCGCGCTCTCCGGCGCCCGCCTGAACATCCGCACGCATCGGAACGGCCGTCCGGTGATTGAGGTTGTTTCAGCGCGACCGCTCAACGAACCGTTTGTTTATGTGCTGGTGGAACTGGAATCGGATGCAAAGCGCATCGTGCGCGGTTACACCGCACTGCTGGATCCGCAGGATTATGGTCAGTCGCGCGCGGCATCGGCCGCGGAATATCCGCCCGTGGGGATTTCTTCTGCCGATGTCGCAGTGATTCCCGTCGCGCTACGCAAGACATCGGCATCATCAGCGATCAATCGCGCAGTACCTTCAAAAATGGCCGGCGCCGAAGACGTGCAGCAGGTGCGCCGCCTGGAACAACAACTGGATGCGGGCGCCGCCAGACTGGCGGAGATGCTGGATCGTGTCGCCGCACTGGAACTCGCAGTCCGGCAAATGCAGCGCGCGATGGAAGTGCAGCGTGCCACCGTTGCAGTACGCAAACCCGCAACCGAGGATGCACCGGCGCGCAGTTTGAATGCATCACCGGCAGTGCCCGTCGCCGCGTCTGTTGAATCGCCGCAGCGTCCTGCGCCGGGACAGGGTTCCATACTCAACGAAGCGCTGCTGGTGCTGGTCGTCGGTCTGTTGCTGCTGCTGGCCGGACTGGCCTGGGTGGTGTGGGGGCGCCCGGCAGTGAAGGCGCGGTCGCCGCAGGGCGGGCAATGATTTGGAGATCAAGGTACAGGCATGACAGTACTGGTAATCGGTTTGATTCTTTTCCTGGGCGCCCATTCCATCCGCATCGTTGCCGAAGGTTGGCGCACGCGAACGATTGCCCGTGTCGGACTTTATCCGTGGAAAGGCGTTTATGCACTGGCATCCATCGCCGGATTCGTGTTGCTGGTGTGGGGTTACGGTCAGGCGCGTTACGAATCCGCGATTCTCTACAACCCACCCGTGTTCACGCGTCATATCGCCGGGCTGCTGATGCTGATTTCACTGGTGCTGATTGCCGCGGCGTATGTGCCGCGCAATCACATCCAGTCGGCGCTCGGTCATCCGATGTTTGCCGGCATCAAGGTATGGGCCTTTGCGCATCTGCTGTCGAACGGCCGGGTGGCGGATGTGATCCTGTTCGGCGCGTTCCTGATGTGGGCGATTGCCGGTTTCATCGCCTCGCGCAAACGTGATCGTGCGGCAGGCACGGTGCATCCGGCGGGAGATGAGTTGCGTACGGTGTTGACGGTGATTGCCGGCGTCGGCGCG
>JAKFUJ010000154.1 GCA_021732805.1 Betaproteobacteria bacterium
CAACAACGCAGAAAAAGACGGTTTGAATGGACCGGCTGCATTGAGTGCCTGTGAACCATTACTTCGTGAGATGAAGTAATGGTCAACAGGCCCAAGCGACAGGTCTATTGTGTTAGGCTACGGCCCGCCATGCCGGCTAACCCGCTTCCTGATGCCGAGCAACTGCTCGCATCGCTGATCGACCGGATGCGGCCCGCCATAGGGCCGAACACCGGACTGGTGGGTATTCATACCGGCGGCGTTTGGCTTGCCGAACGCCTGCATCAGGCGCTCAATATCCAGCTTCCCCTCGGCACCCTCGACGTTTCGTTCTACCGTGACGACTTCAACAAGAAGGGCCTGCGGCGCAACGTCAAGAGTTCCGACATCCCCTTCGACGTTGACGGCTGCTCGGTGGTGATCGTCGATGATGTGCTCTATACCGGACGCACCATCCGCGCCGCGATCAACGAATTGTTCGATTACGGCCGTCCCGCCAGCATCCGCCTGGCCGCCCTGATTGACCGTGGCGGCCGTGAATTGCCGATTGCCGCGGAATTTACCGGTGCCATGTTCACCGCTCCGTCCGGTGACATTATCGAACTGACACGCGATGCGCAGGGTCGCCTGTCTCTGCAACTGGCGCAGGACTGACGGTCATGTGGCTCAATCCCGGCAACCCGCAGCTCAACAAAAACGGCGAGCTGCACCATCTGTTGTCGCTGGAAGGTCTGCCCGTCGACGTGCTGCGGCAGATTCTCGACACCGCGGAATCTTTTGTCGGCGTCACCCAGCGTGAAGTCAAGAAGGTGCCGCTGCTGCGCGGCAAGGCGGTATTCAACCTGTTTTTCGAACCTTCAACGCGCACCCGCACCACCTTCGAAATCGCCGCCAAGCGCCTGTCGGCGGATGTCATCAACCTCGCGATCAATGTCTCCTCGCAAAGCAAGGGGGAATCGGTGCTCGACACTGTGGCCAACCTCGCGGCAATGCAGGCCGACATGTTTATCGTGCGCCACGCCGCCAGCGGCGCGCCGCATCTGATTGCCCGCCATGTTGCGCAGGATATCCATGTCATCAACGCCGGCGACGGGCGCCATGCCCATCCGACGCAGGGCCTGCTCGACATGTACACCATCCGCCACTACAAGGGCGATTTCAGCAAGCTGCGCGTGGCCATCGTCGGCGACATCCTGCATTCGCGGGTCGCGCGTTCGCAGATCCACGCGCTGACCACGCTGGGTTGCCCGGAAATCCGCGTCATCGGCCCGAAAACGCTGCTGCCGTCGCAAGTGGGTCGGCTCGGTGTGCATGTTTATCCGGATATGCAGAGCGGACTGAAGGACGTCGATGTGGTGATGATGCTGCGCCTGCAGAATGAACGCATGAACGGCGCGCTGCTGCCTTCGGCGCAGGAATTCTACAAATACTATGGTCTGACCGAGGACAAACTCGCACTGGCCAAGCCCGATGCCATCGTTTTGCATCCGGGGCCGATGAACCGCGGCGTGGAAATCGACTCCAGCGTCGCCGACGGTAAACAATCGGTGATATTGCCGCAGGTCACCTTCGGCATTGCCATCCGCATGGCGGTGATGAGCATACTTGCTGGAAACTAATGATGAATGATGAACGCGGAATGATGAGCGGAAACGGACAGCGATGAGCGATGAGTGCGGAATGATGAGCGGAAAAGCCACGGCGCAAGTCGCACCGTTATTCTCCATTGCCCACTCATCACTGCTTCGCTTCAAGTGTGCCCTTGTCATCATTCAGCGCTCATCGCTTCTCAGCGTGTATCAACAATGAAGATACATATAAAATCCGGCCGCCTGATCGACCCCAAAAACGGGGTTGATGCCCCGCGCGACGTATTCATCGCAGCCGGCAAGGTGGTTGCGGTGGGCGCAGCGCCAGCCGGGTTCGGCGCCAACCGCGTCATCGACGCTGCCGGCAAGATTGTCTGTCCGGGTCTGGTTGATCTCGCCGTGCGCCTGCGCGAACCGGGTTATGAATACATGGCGACACTGGAATCCGAAATGGATGCCGCAATTGCCGGCGGCGTGACCAGCCTCGCCTGCCCGCCGGACACCGACCCGCCGCTGGACGAGCCGGGGCTGGTGGAAATGCTCAAGTTCCGCGCCAAGAACCTGAACCAGGCGCATGTCTATCCGGTGGGCGCGCTGACGGTCGGATTAAAAGGCGCACGACTGACCGAAATGGCCGAGCTGCGCGATGCCGGCTGCGTTGCGTTCTCGCAAGCCGAAGCGCCGTTCGCCGACAATCTGGTGCTGCTGCATGCGCTGGAATATGCCGCAACGTTCGGTTTCCCGGTATGGCTGCGTGCGCAGGATCCGGCGCTGGCGCGGCATGGTGTCGCGCACGACGGCGAAGTCGCCACCCGCCTGGGCCTGCCGGCGATACCGGTCACCGCCGAAACCATCGCACTGTCGACGATCCTGATCATGGCCCGTGAAACCGGCGCGCGCATCCACATCGCACGGCTGTCGTCCGCCGAAGGTGTTGCGATGGTGCGTGAAGCCCGGGCGCGCGGACTGCCGATGACCTGTGACACCGGCATCCATCACGCTCATCTGTCGGAAATGGATATCGGTTACTTCGATCCCAACTGCCATCTGTCGCCGCCTTTGCGCAGCCCGCGCGACCGAGACGCGCTGCGCGCGGGGCTCGCCGACGGCACCGTCGACGCCTTGTGCTCGGATCACACACCGGTGGACGAGGATATGAAACAAGTGCCTTTTTCCGAAGCTGAGCCGGGCGCTACCGGTGTTGAATTGCTGTTGCCGCTGACACTGAAGTGGGCAGAGGAGTCCGGACTGGAGCTGGGTACCGCACTGGAACGCATTACAACCAAGCCGGCGGCCATTCTGGGTATCGATGCCGGACACTTGGGCACAGGTGCAACCGCCGACATCTGCATTTTCGATCCGCATCAGCACTGGCGCATCGAAGCCGATGCACTGCGCAGCCAGGGCAAAAACACGCCGTTTTCCGGGATAGAGGTGCGCGGTCGCGTGACCCATACACTGGTCAGCGGTACGCTGGTGTACGAGAAAAAATAGTTAATATAATCAATTAGTTATTGCGTGATCCCGGGTGTTCTTCGTGGAATCTCTGCTAAACTAAGTGCAACTGCCGTGGTCATAGTGGCACTCCCTCCAACAACAAGTGAATCATGAATCCCTTACTCGATTTTTCCGGGCTGCCGCGGTTTGCCGATTTCAAGCCCGCTCACGTCGCACCCGCAATTGACCAGCTGATGGCGGAAAACCGGGTTTTGATTGCGCGGGTTGCCGCGGAATCCACGATGCCTGATTGGGACAATTTCGTCGGGCCGCTGGAAGATGCCAATGAACGCTTGCATCGGGCGTGGGGCCAGGTCGGCCATCTGAATGCGGTAATGAACAGCCCGGAACTGCGCGAGGCCTACAACGCCGTGCTGCCGAAAATCACCCAGTACTACACCGAACTCGGCCAGCATGAAGGGCTTTACAGCAAATTCAAGGCGCTGCGTTCCAGTGCAGGATTTGCCGCACTGACCCCGGCACAGAAAAAAATCATAACCAACGAAGTCCGTGATTTCCGCCTCGGTGGCGCTGATCTGCCTGCCGCCGGCAAGCAGCGCTATACCGAAATCAGCGACCGGCTGTCGATGCTGACGTCGCGTTTCAGCGACAACCTGCTCGACGCCACCAATGTCTGGTCGCATGTCGTCACCGATGAAGCGGAACTCGCCGGTCTGCCCGACGACGCGAAGGAAGCCGCGCGCGTCACCGCAGAAACCGACAAACAGGCAGGCTGGAAATTCACGCTGCATGCACCTTCGTACATGCCGGTGCTGCAATATGCCGACAACAGCGCTCTGCGCGAACGCCTGTACCGCGCCT
>JAKFUJ010000453.1 GCA_021732805.1 Betaproteobacteria bacterium
CAACTACGCCTCGTCCGGCGCCGGCACCGGCGGCCACCTGTCGATCGAACTGCTCAAACACATGGCCGGCAGCATCAACATGGTCCATGTGCCGTACAAAGGCGCGGGTGATGCCACCACCGCCGTGGTCAGCGGCCAGGTGCATTTGCTGATGACCGCACCGGGTGCTGCGATTCCCTTCGTCAAGGCCGGACGCCTGCGCGCGCTCGCCGTGGGCTCGGCGAAACGCGTCAAGGCCCTGCCCGATGTGCCGACCGTGGCCGAAGCCGCGCTGCCGGGATATGACGTCGATGGTTATTACGGCATCCTGGCACCCGGTAAAACACCGCGCCCCATCGTCGACCGGCTGTATGCCGAATTCGACCGCGTGCTGAAACTGCCGGATGTGAACCAGCAGATGGAAGCCCGCGGCTTTGATCCGGTCAGTTATGCGCCGGAGAAATTCACCGAACATGTCAAAAAAGAAATGCAGAAATGGCCGCCGGTGTTCAAGGCGGCGGGGATCAAGGTTAATAATTAACTTACCAGCACGTAGGGCGGGCAAAGCGGAGCGTGCCCACCATGCAACACCTGGCGCATCCGCGTGGGCACGCTTCGCTTTGCCCACCCTACATCAATATCGGAAGTTGATTTTCACAAGGAGTTGTCATGGGAAAAATATTCCTCGTGGTACCGGATGCGCCGGTTGAAGCGGCCGCAGAATTGAAATCCAGCCGCACCCTCGGCAACGCCGGCATCCGCCTCGGCGTGCTCGACAACAGCAAGGGCAATGCCGACCATCTGCTGAACCTGATCATCGAAGGCGTCAAAAAAGATTTCAAGGTGGATTCGGTGGTGATGACGCGCAAGCCCTTCTCCAGCAAACCGGCGACCGATGTCATTCTCGACCAGCTGGCGAAGGAGGCAGACCTCGTCGTCAGTGCCATGGCCGATTGAGGCTCGTGCACGTCGTGGAGTGTCCACGACATGGCGCAGTTGACCAAACGCGGCCTCCTGGCCGCCGTGGTGGTTTCGGATTCATTCATGAAACTGGGCAAGGCGCAGGCCAAGGTCTTCGGCGTGCCGGAGCTGCCACTGCTCGAAATCAAACATCCGCTGGGCGGGCTCAACATGGATCAAGTGCGTGAACGCGCCGCCGTGGCGATGCCGCAGTTGCTGAAATTCATCAACACGTTCAAAGAAAAATAAGCCGGAGAAATAAGCATGACCGCCATCACCACCCTGCTGCGAAAACCCGGCGCATTGATCGAATGTGACGACGACCCGGAAGCCGTGTTCGACATGCTCTGCGCCAAGGGCTGGAGCGACGGCTTTCCGGTGATTCCGCCGACACCCGAACGCGTCGAACGCATGCTGGCGTACTGTGATCGCGATTTCGATGACCCGGTGATCAAAATCCCGCCGCGTTTCGGCGCCGCCACGCCGGTACGCGTCGCCGCCAATGCCGTGATGGCCGGCTGCAAACCGGAATACTTCCCGCTGGTGCTGCTGGCGCTGGAGACGCTTGCGGAAGATCAATACAACCTCTATGGCACGCAGGCAACCACGCACCCCTGCACACCGATGCTGATTTTCAACGGGCCGGTCGCACGCGAAGTCGGCATCAACGCCGGCCACAACGTGATGGGCAATTATTTCCGCGCCAATGCCACCATCGGCCGCGCGGTGCGCCTCGCACTGGTCAACATCGGCGCGGCGATCCCCGGCACCGGCGACATGGCCACTGCGGGCACGCCGGCGAAATGGAGCTTCTGCGTCGCCGAGAACGAAGCGGCCAGCCCCTGGGAACCGCTACACGTGGAAATGGGTTATGCAAAAGACACCACCACGGTGACCGTGGTCGCCGCCGAAGGCCCGCACAACGTCAACGACCACGAAAGCCTGACGCCGGAAGGCATCCTGAAAATGGTTTCGGGCACGATGGCCACCACCGGATCGAACAACGCCTACTACGCGGGACAGCCGGTGCTCGCCTTCGGACCCGAACACGCCGCCACGGTCGCCGCCAAAGGCATGACCAAGGCCCAGGTCAAACAGTGGCTGTACGACGACGCGGTGATCCCGCTGTCACGATTCTCCGAAGAGACCATCGCGCGGCGTTTCCGGCGCAGGAACGCGGAGCAATACGCCAACGCCCCGCTCGATACGCCTGTGCACATGTGGCAAAAACCCGATGACCTGATCATCATCGTTGCGGGCGGCGCCGGCAAACACTCGCAATACATACCGACCTTCGGCATCACGCGTGCAGCGACCAGGCCGCTGAAACGCGCGGATGGCGAGTTGGTGAAATCGATAGCGGAATTGAAGCGCGGTTAGTGCTTGAGCACACCACAGGACTCGTAGGGCGGGTGCCCCCCCAAGGGGACTTCCTTCGGGGCGCAACCCGCCGGTTCGCCGTTGTCATGCACGACGCAGTCGCGCCTTGCTGATCCATCGCCGACCATCCGGCGGATAACGCCGCTGAGCGGCTCATCCGCCCTACAAAATCTGCACTTACTTCCTGACCGGATCCATGGGCTTGGGCTTGAGAAACCCGCCAGCCACCGGCACGGCCTTCTTGTCCTTCTTGGGCTTCTTCTGTTCTTTGTTGCTGCGTTGCTGGCCTTTAGCCATGGTCGTTCTCCTTGCGGTTGTGGATCGGACTGGCTACGTGCTCATAGTAACGCTCTTTACCTCTCACATCGCCATTCAATCCACCGTAATCCCGGTCGCCTTCACCAGTTTGGTGAATCGTTCGACTTCGCTCTTGATGTGGCCGGCAAACTGTTCAGACGTACCGCCCATCGCATCGAAGCCCAGCTTGCGCAAAGCGCCAGTCACCTCGGGCAGCGCCATCGCTTTCGAAGTCTCGGCATTGAGACGGCTGACGATGGCAGCGGGTGTGCCCGCCGGCGCGAGCAGGCCGAACCAGGAGGTGATCTCGAAACCCGGCAGGCCGGACTCGGCCATCGTCGGCAATTCGGGCATCAGGCTTGCGCGTTTCGGTGTGGTCACCGCCAGCGCCCGCGCCTTGCCCGATTTCGCATGCGGCTGTATCCCGACCACGGTAAAGAACATCGCCGACACTTCGCCGCTGAGCAGCCCGGTCAGCGCGGGCGTGGTGCCCTTGTACGGCACGTGCACCATGTTGATCCCCGCCATGGTCTTCAGCAGTTCGCCGCTCAGGTGGTGAGTGCTGCCGTTGCCCGCGGAGCCGTAGTTCAGTTCGCCGGGGCGTTTTTTCGCGAAGGCAATCAGCTCCTTCACGCTCTTCACGGGCAGCGACGGGTGCGCGGTCAGCACGTACGGCGTCGAGGCAATCAGGATGATCGGCGCAAAATCCTTGACCGCGTCGTACGGCAGTTTTTTATACACCGCGGGATTCGAACCATGCGTGGAGTTGTTGGCCATGAACAGCGTGTAACCGTCGGCCGGCGAACGCGCCGCCGCTTCGGTACCGACCGCGCCGCCGGCGCCCGGCCGCGCCTCGATCACGAACGGCTGGCCGAGCTGCTCGGCGAGCTTGCCGCTCAGTATCCGGCTCACATTGTCGGTGGCGCTCCCCGGCGCCTGCGCAATCAGGATGCGAATCGGCTTTACCGGATAGGTCTGTGCCACTGCGGGTTGCACCATCAGCGTGGTGACGCAGGTGAGGATGCCGGTGACGATACAGGTGAAATTCGGGATTTGAATACGCATGGTTCTGGCTTTATCGAGGGGAAATGAGGGAAAAAGTTGCGCCATGTTATACGGAAACTGCGGCAAGTGCCGTGGCTGGCAGGACTCGTAGGGCGGGTGCCCCCCCCCCAAGGGGACTTCCTTCGGGGCGCAACCCGCCGGTCCGCCCCGGTCATGCGCGACGCAATCAGATACTCGCGAGTCGCTGCACTGTGTCGGGA
>JAKFUJ010000023.1 GCA_021732805.1 Betaproteobacteria bacterium
TTAATTGGCGGTTGTTCTTGGTAAAATCCCGAAGATTCAAGGACTAATGTCGTCGTATTGTTGTGATATCAACAATGACTGCAGTTTCAACAACGACCATCGGAATCATAGCACGATGACTTTCAACCCGGCCGCCGCCCGCCTTGTCGCAATCCTGATCTGCCTGGGGCTCACCCCCCCGGCACTGGCACAGGGCGATGATCTGCAGGAAGCCCAGCAACTGCTGAAACAGGGACAGACCGAGCGCGCGATGGAGCGCGTCGACCAGTACCTGAAAACCAAACCCAAAGATGCACGCGGGCGTTTCCTGCGCGGCATCCTGCTCACCGAGCAGAACAAGCCCACTGAAGCCATCCGCACCTTCACCGAACTGACGCAGGATTACCCGGAACTTCCGGAACCGTACAACAACCTCGCGGTGCTCTATGCCTCGCAAGGTCAGTACGACAAGGCGCGCAACGCGCTGGAAATGGCGATCCGCACCCATCCGAGTTATGCCACGGCGCACGAAAACCTCGGCGACATCTACGCCAAGATGGCAAGCCAGGCCTACGACAAAGCCCTGCAGCTCGACAAAGGCAACCGTGGCGCGCAAACCAAACTGAACCTGATCAAGGATTTGTTTACCGGCACCACGCCGCCCAACAAGGTTGCGCTGGCACAGACTGCGCCGAAAGCGACGCCGCCTGCCGCGCGCATGATTGCACCCGCACCTGCTGCACCCTTGGCTGCCGCGCCGACCGCAGCACCGAAGCCGACGGCTCCTGCCGAACCGGCCAAAGAAGCCGCCAAAGTACCGGCAAAAGCCGCCACACCCGCCGGCCCCAGCCCGGAAGTCGTGCTCAAAGTCGTCGATGGCTGGGCAACCGCTTGGACCAATAACGATGTCGATGGTTATCTTGCGCGTTACGCGCCAAGCTTCAAAACGCCCGACGGCGAACCGCGCAAGGCATGGGAAAGCGAACGCCGGGCAAGAATCGCCAAGCCGCGCAAAATCGAGGTCCGCGTTGAATCACCAAAAGTCACTTTTAATGATGCCAATCGCGCCACTGTGACCTTTCGTCAGTATTACCGCTCCAATACCTTCAAAGCAACGGCCAGCAAAACGCTGGTGATGGTCAAGTCGGGCAACCAATGGCTGATTCAGGAAGAACTCGTCGGCGGATGAGACGCCCGCTGTTCGCCTGCGCTTTGGCAGCGGCCATAACCGCTACCGCGCTGACACCCTCCTCCACCACACTCGCACTGGGCAACCGACCGCTGTCACCGGGCTCAGGCGGTTTGCTCGGAGGCAGCGGCGGCGCAGCCCTCGGTGCACCGGAAGCACTGCTGGTGCAGACCTTGCTGGCGATTGCCGGATCGCAGTTCGACATTGCGCTGACGGAAATCGACAAAGTACTGCTGCAGAATCCGAACTTCCGTCTTGCCCACCTGATCAAGGGCGATCTGCTGATGGCGCGGGCGCGCCCGATCAGCAACATCGGCACTGCAGCGGACGCGCCGGCGGAGCGCATCGCCGACCTGCGCGACGAAGCGCTGGCACGCCTGGTCCGCCAGAAGCAGGAACGACCCGGCGCACGCATACCGCGCTCACTGCTGCAACTGGATGCGTCGCAGAAATTCGCGTTCGTTGTCGACACCTCGAAATACACGTTGTATGTATTCGAAAATGACAAGGGCACACCGCGCTACATCGCCGATTACTACACCACCATCGGCCGCAACGGCATCGAAAAACTGCGCGAGGGCGACAAAAAAACGCCACTGGGTGTTTATCACGTCACCGGCAACATCCCTCGCGACCAGCTCACCAGGGTGTACGGCACACAAAGCACGCTCTACGGTGACGGCGCCTTCCCGATCAACTATCCCAACGAATGGGATCGCCGGCGCGGGCGCAACGGCCACGGCATCTGGCTGCACGGCGTACCGTTCGACACCTACAGCCGGCCGCCGCGTGCCAGCGACGGTTGTGTGGCGCTGACCAACGAAGACCTGCAGGCCATTTCAAAACAGGTCCAGGTCGGCGTGACGCCGGTCATCATTGCGCAGGATGTTGAATGGGTGGAAACCGGCGCCGCAAAATCAGTGCGCAACACACTGCAGGATTCGCTTGAAAACTGGCGTCGCGACTGGGAAAGCCGGGATACAGAACGTTATCTGCGGCATTATTCCCCCGCGTTCTCCGCCGGAAAACAGGATCTCGCCGCGTGGTCGGAACAGAAACGCAGCGTCAATGCCGGCAAATCCTGGATCAAGGTCAGGGTCGATCAGGTCAGCATGTTTCTTTATCCCGGCGACGACAATCTGGCCGTAGTGACTTTCGATCAGGATTACGCCAGCAGCAATACCAGCAGCAAGATGCGCAAGCGCCAGTACTGGCAGCGTGAGAACGGCGCCTGGCGCATTGTTCATGAAGGCGCCGCATGACATTCCTGTATTTTTTATAACCTGTTGTTTTAATTGGTAAAATTATGCTCCGTCTATTGCCTTTGCTGTTTGCATTATTGCTTTCCAGTGCAGCCTTCGCTGCAAATCCGAAAGTTGAATTAAAAACCACGTTGGGCACGATCGTGTTCGAACTCTATCCGGAGAACGCGCCGAAAACCGTTGACAACTTCGTGCAATACGTAAAGGACGGCTTTTACGACGGCACCATTTTCCACCGCGTGATCCCGGGCTTCATGGCTCAAGGCGGCGGCTTCACCGCGAACTTCCAGCAAAAACCGGTACGCCCGGCAATCCGCAACGAAGCCGGCAACGGCCTGCGCAATGCCGTGGGCACGGTGGCCATGGCGCGCACCGCCGATCCGCATTCAGCGACTGCGCAGTTTTTCATCAACGTGGCTGAAAACGATTTTCTTGACTTCAAATCGGCTGACGACAAAGGTTATGGCTACACGGTGTTTGCCCGCGTGACTTCGGGCATGGATGTGGTGCAAAAAATGCTGCAGGTGCCGACGGCAACAGCCGGTCCGCATCAGAACGTGCCGCGCCTGCCCGTCGTCATCGAGCGCGCACGTTTGCTTGAAGACATATCTGCCAAGCCCGCAAAAGCCAAATAACTTCCGCGTCACAAGGAAACGAAATGATCAAACTGCACACCAATCACGGCGTCATCAGCATCGAACTCGATGCCGCAAAAGCACCGGACACCGTCACTAATTTCACCCGGTATGTAAAAGACGGCCACTACAGCAATACCATTTTCCATCGCGTCATTGACGGCTTCATGATCCAGGGCGGCGGCTTTGATCCCGGCATGAAACAAAAACCGACGCGCGAGCCGGTGCAGAACGAAGCCAACAACGGCCTCAAAAACGACCTCTACACCGTCGCCATGGCGCGCACCTCGGCGCCGCATTCGGCCAGTGCGCAGTTTTTCATCAATGTCGGTGACAACGACTTCCTCAACCACACCGCACCGACCGCCCAGGGCTGGGGTTACTGCGTGTTCGGCAAGGTGGTCGACGGCACTGATGTCGTTGATAAAATCCGCAAGGTCAAAACCGGCAGCAAGGGCATGCATCAGGATGTGCCGGTTGAAGACGTGATCATCGAAAAAGCCGAAGTGATTTAGGAAAACAGTGAACGGGTGAACGTCCTCTCCCCGGCCCTTCCCCCGTGAAACGGGGGAAGGGGGATGATGGGGTTACTCGTTCACTCGTTCACTTTTCACCCACGCTTTAAGTTCCCTCCCGCCTCGATGCACACCCTGCTCATTTCCGACCTGCATCTGGCGGACGAACGGCCGCAGATCACGGCGCAATTCCTTTCCTTCACCACCGGCATCGCGCCGCAGGCGGCGGCGCTGTACATCCTCGGCGACCTGTTTGAATACTGGGTTGGCGATGACGATACCGACGCGCTGGGTGCG
>JAKFUJ010000430.1 GCA_021732805.1 Betaproteobacteria bacterium
GGGCGGACTGCCGATCCTGCACATCGCCGATGCGGTGTGCGACCTGCTGGTTGAACGCAGCATCATCACTGGCACTGTCGGACTGCTGGGCACCGACGGCACCGTGAAAGCGGGGTTTTTCCAGCAGCGTTTTGCTGCGCGCGGTCTCAAGTGTGTTCTCAGCAACCGGGAGGATCAGGACCGCTTGGTACTGCCGGCCATCGCTGCAGTAAAGGCCAACGACCTGCCGCGCGCGCACGAACTGGCGGTGGCCGCCGTGACCCGGTTGCTCGACAACGGTGCGCAGGCGGTAGTGCTGGCGTGCACTGAAACGCCGGTAGCCATAGACTTTGCGGACAACCCCGTCAAAACACGCTGCATCGATGCCACGCGTGCGCTCGCCCGGGCCTGCGTGGCATGGCACCGCCAATTATCAGATCAGCAGATCACGGCCAGAACCGCCGGCTGATGATGTCCAGCCGTGCATCCGGCCGCCTTCAGGGGGTCGGTGCAACACCCAGAACGGCATGAATCGTCACCGGTTCGCTTCTGCCGCGAACGGCAACCTCCCCCAGCAACCGGGTATTGAATGTGCGCCGCGATTTGCGGATCGTCGCATCGGAGGCAATGATGCGGGTGTCGTATTCGGCGAGCTTGGTCATGTCTTCGAGGCGGGCCGCGAGGTTCACGCCATCGCCGACCACGGTGTAATTCAGGCGGTCGGGGCTGCCCATGTTGCCGGCAACAACCAGCGCGGTGTTGATGCCGATGCCGATACCCAGTTCCGGCAGACCGCGGGCGCGAAACTCCCGGTTCAGCCTGTCCAGCGCATCACACATGTCGAGCGCCGCCTTCAGCGCATTGCCGGCGTCATCTTCGTGCTGCACCGGCGCGCCGAACAGCGCCATCATGCCGTCGCCCAGATACTTGTCGACAACGCCGTGGTTGTTCTCGACCGCCGCGCTCATGCGGGTGAAATAGGTGTTGAGCAAAGTCACCACCTCCTGCGCCGAGCGGTGTTCGGACAGCGAGGTGAAGTTGCGCAGGTCGGAGAACAGCACCGTGACCTCGCGCTCCTCACCGCCCAGCACAAAGTCGCGGCTCAGCAGCTTCTCGGCGATTGCCGGTGACACCACCTTGCCGAGCAGGCTGCGCACACGGTCGCGCTCGGCCAGGCCCTTGATCATGCGGTTGAAAGCGCCCGCGAGTTCGCCGAGCTCGTCCTGCTGTGTAATGTGCACTTCCTGTCCGTATTCACCGCGCTCCACACGCCGCGCCGATTCCGCCAACGCGCGCACCGGCCGCGTCACGCTGCGCGCGATGAAAAACGCACCGATCAAAGACATCAGCAACCCTGAACATGACAACACGAACACTACGATGCGCAGTTCCAGAAATGGTCTCAGCTCCTCTTCCAGCGAGCGTTGCAGAATCACATCCAGCGTGGTGTCAGCAGCCATGCGCAAGGCCGACACCAGCACCAGATGCTCCTCACCCTGCAGCTGCATCGGCACCACGCTGTCCTTGGCGCGCACCGCAAGATCGGGAATCCCGGACAGCTCTGCACGCATCGCCGGCGGCAGTGACGAGGCCATGATGTTCACCGGGCCGCCGCCGGATTCGTAAAAAAAGGAAACGCCGAGTTTGGTGAATTGCTGCAGTTGTCGCGCCAGCCTGTCGTCGATTTTGAAGCCGGCAACAATCCACGCCACCGGGACCGGCGCCAGCACCGGCATCGCCAGCAGTTGATAAGCCTGTCCGTCCAGCGAAATCACCGCCCATGCGCGCTCGTCCTGTTCCGCCACCCGGATCAGATGCATCAACGCCGGCGGCAACGTGCCGCTGGCCGCATCGCGCGTGTCGGCAATCAGCCCGCTGTCGAGTGCCAGCAACAACATCACATCGGCGCCGACACGCGCACCGTGGTTTTCCAGCACCGAGCGGACGGTATCGCGCTCGCCGGTCGCGATCGCCGTCTTGAAGGCAAAATCCCCGGTCAGGATACGCACCGATTCCGACAATTGCTCGGTCTGCAATTCGATCAGCCGGTTGAACGTGCGTGCGCCGAGTTCCAGCGCCGCTTCGATCTGCTCGCGGGCGTAGCGGGTATTGGTACGGTCCACCGTGGCGAACACCACGATCTGCACCAGAGACACCAGGCCCAGGAAAAAAAAGATCAGGCGGCTCTGGAAGCGACGGAACTGGAACATCAATGGTCAGCGCCGTTATCGTTTCGGTTTTTTGCGCGGATCGGGTTTAAGCGTGATCGCGAACGACACCGTGGCAGTGCCGGATATGCTGACGCGTCTGGACACCGCAGCGGCTTCTTCCTGTTTCTGCGGATGCCAGGCCATGACCTCATATTCCCCTGCCGCGAGGTTGCGCAGGCTGACCTTGCCGGCGGCATCGGTCACGCCGAAATGCGGCGTCTCGACGGCCAGTACGTAAGCGATCATGTTGTCATGGATATTGCAGCCGAGAACGATGCCTCCGGGTTTGTCGAACAGTACCGGCTCCGCCATCGTACCGCGGTAGAGCTGGAGCGAGAACACCTTGGCCGGAGAAAACGAATAGACGTTGTGGCGGATATTGTCCTGATTCGGAAACCGCACCTGCGTGCCGACCTGGACCGGCAGCACATAAGGCACAAATTCCTTGTCGATCTGATCCACGATTGCGCTGGTACCCGGCTTCGCGGCCTGCGGCTTGCCCGGCACCATCGCGTAAATCACCGCATCCACCACCGGCCTGCCCGCAGCGTCGCGCACCACGCCTTCCAGTGTCGCCGCGGCCGCGACGCCGGAAGACACCGTCAATGCTGCTAAAATCAGTGTGTGAACAATCATTTACGATCACCTCCGGTGCAGCACCGCATGGTGCTGACCCCATTTTATCAAGCCATGTTCCGTAACAACACGCATTTTGACCGCTTGGCATGCCCGCTTTGGATTTTCTGCAGCCTCGTCTGCTGCGCACTCGCGTTGCCGGCCCACGCGCAAAGCAGCGGCAAACTGCTGGCAACCGGCGGCGTGACCCAGATTGAAGGCGCCGCAGGCGGGGGATTGACGCCTTGGGCACTGATCGGCGGACTCGGCACCGAAGACGAAATCGGCGTCTCCGCCTTCGCCACGCGCGTCGGGCTCAATGACTACCGCCTCGACGCCGGCGGCATTGCGGTCGGTATTCATGATCGGGTCGAACTCTCCCTTGCCCGGCAGCAGTTCACATTGAATGGCCGCGTGCTGCCCGGCAACCGCATCAGCCAGAACATCTTTGGCATCAAGCTGCGCGTCTTCGGGGACGCAGTGTTCGATCAGGACAGCGCGCTGCCGCAGGTAGCAGTGGGCCTGCAGCACAAGCGCAACGAGGATTTCAATTTCATTCCTGCCGCAGTCGGCGCCAAAAGTGCGAACGGCACCGATTTTTTCGCCACGGCAAGCAAGCTCTATCTCGGCGCCATCGCCGGCCGCAATCTGCTGTTGAGCGGCACGCTGCGCGCCACCAAGGCCAATCAATTCGGCCTGCTCGGCTTCGGCGGCGACCGCAGGGACAGCTACAGTCCCCAATTCGAAGGCAGCGCCGGCGTTTTCATCAACGATCACTGGCTGATCGCCGCGGAGTATCGCAGCAAGCCCGACAATCTGTCCGCCGCCCGCGAACAATCCGCGCAGGATGCATTCGTCGCGTTTGTGCCGACCAAACACGTCGCGATCATCGCCGCTTATGTCTCGCTGGGCGAGATCGCCGGCTTTCGCCAGCGCGGCTGGTATCTGTCAGTCAACCTGAGCCACTGAGACTACCGCCATGATCAGCAATATTGCGTCGAAGATTCTGTTGATGCTGATTGTCCTCGCAGCAGGTTGCGCCAGCTACGACACCATCCGCAACGA
>JAKFUJ010000325.1 GCA_021732805.1 Betaproteobacteria bacterium
AGGTGCGCGGACAGCGTTGCTATGGAATCCCTTCCCGGAAACGATTGGGCATGGACGACAGGGCCGTTCAATCGGCCAAATTTTTCGATCATGGCGCTCACCTGCTTTGCGGCATGCACGGTCTGTTGCTCCAGTGTCGGTATCCACCACATTGGGGGAATGGCCAAACCAGTGCACGAGCAGGAATGCGGCCGAGCGAGCACAAAAAAGACAGCCTCCGGCCATGTTTGGTGCCGGAGGCTGAAACCCGCAAACGCAAGCAGGGGGGCCGGTTTGCGGGAAGGGCAACCAGGATTGTTCGCTGGTGTGGCTGATAGTTCTGTACGGTATCGAACATAAGGAGAAAAAACCGTCGAACGACTGAATCTGCTCAGGTGAGCGGTTGCGGATCCCGCGCCTTTTCCGGCGCAGGGTTATGTATGTCGATCACACCGGTGAGGCGTCTGCCCCGACCGTCATCGTTACAGTGGGTGCTGTGCATGCCGAGCAGATCCTCTACGACGGCGATGCGCTGTTCCGGGTCTGCAAGCAGGTGAACGCAGACGCAATTGGCTTCATGTTTCAGGAAGCGTTCAAGTGAAACAGCCGCGCCGAATGCGTCAGCCAGGCTGCTGGTCTGCCCGATATAAATAGCGTCGTGGCTCGCAGTGTTATAGGTGCGGTTGCGGTAAGCGCGTTTGGTGATGAAATACACTGCGGGCAACGCTTTGAATCGTGCATCCATGGGCCATACCTGGAATGCGTATTGCCTGCCCGACGTTCCGGTGAAATTGATGTTGCTTTGTTGCCCGGATTTTGGGGTGGGTTCGTCGGGCGGTGCGGGCAGTTTAGGCATTGAATGCCAGTTGCGCGGAATGGGCGCGATCAATGGCGCGTTGCCAATCTGCAGGCGGTGATGTGCCGGCGTCGTGTGTATGGATCAGCGACAGGATCACGGCCAGAGTTTCCCGGTCGAAAACGGATACCTCCTCAGTCCGGAACGCGCCCTGCTGGGTGGGCAGTGCGGCGAGTAACCGGGTGAGCAGGCGGTGTTGTGCGAATGCCGGATTCGTTTCGATGCGCTGAACGGCAGCGTCCAGGGGATGCTCCATCAATGGACCGGTCATGAAGCGCGTGACATGCCGCAGTGCTTCCAGAAACCGGGCAAAGGACTGCTGCCCAAGCATCTTGGCTTCTGAATCTGATGTAACGGGTGATTCGTCCATGCCGGGTTATAGTCCGATTCGCTTTGACAACTGCTTGCCGATAATAATCCGAACGCTCTGATCCTTCGAGCTGCCCGTCAATCGGAGTTTGCCTTTGAGTTTTGCTGCAGAATTCACCCGACCGGCTCCCTGCCCGACTCGTTCGATGACGGTCATCCCGGTAACCTCGCCCAACAGGATGCCGGCCTTGATCTTGATCTGGTCCAGTGCCAGCATATAGGCTTTGTCTTCAATAAGCGCCGTTTTTCGGTTGCTGGCGGCGCGCATCCTGAAACTGCAGTTGCAATGGCAGTTGCCTTTATTATTGAGTATTCCAAAAAACATGACAGCCTCATCAGAGGCATGTTTTGTCATGAATTATGCAACTCTCAATAATCTGGTCATTGTTCGCATGTTGTCTCCTCTATGGATAAAAACCATTGCCTGTCGCAGGCAATTATTCCTTTGCAGGGGCAATTGGTGTGTGGGCCTGTGCGCCTAAGAGCATATCGCACAGCATGTGTCGATGTTATGGGCGACAATGAAGGGTATAAATGGCGGGAATGGAACTGGGCCGGTCATGACAAGGCTCTAACTGGAGACTAGCATGGAATTGCTGAACATCATGGATAACCATGTTGTGCGTCTGTGGCTGACGCAGTCAGCCGTGGTGTTTTTTATCATTGCCGGCATTACGTTGCTGGTCATCGGCGTCAGCCTGATTGTCAACAGCGCCGGGACTCTGGGCTTCTTCGGGCGCATGAACCGCTGGATATCGCTGCGCGGTGTGTCCAAGCCGCTGGAGATTCCCCGCGATACGCAGCAGGCGGTGCAAAATTACCGCTACTGGTTTGCTGCGGTTTTTGTTTTAGGCGGGATTTTTGCGGTTTACGGCCTGCTCAGGCATTTCAGCACCAGCTCGGTCATTACGCTGTTTGGTCTGGGTTATTTTCGTCCGGTTCTGGCTGAATGGCTGGTCGAGAGCGCACGCTGGGTGCTGGTGGCGGGCAACCTGGTCGGGATTGTTCTGGGTGCGATGCTCGCTTTTTCCCCCGGCGCCGTGGCGGCACTGGAAGCGCGCGGCAGCCACTGGTATTCGGAGCGTAAAGTCACCAAGGGCGCCGACAGCATGAATATCAGGCTGGATCCCTGGGTGGCGGCTTATCCGCGTGTTGCCGGCGGGATCATCGTGGTGCTGGCGCTGGGATTGCTCGGCGCGTTCGGATTGATGCTGCCGGTGGTCTGGTAAATTGACGCTGCACACGCAGTTTTTTTGCCTGAATCCCCGAACCAGACTGCGCAACAATCAGCGATCGTCGGTGGTTTCATGGAACGGAATGCGGCAATTGCACGCGGGCGCGAACGCGATGAGAATAGTCCGCGGCCGATGTAGGAATTGATGAATAACCGGAACAAACCGGATCATGGAGGAGCGACATGAAACACCCTGTACAGGGATGTCTGGCATTGATTGCACTCGCGGCGGCTGCAACTGTCGGTGCGGCAGAATCACCGGGCGCTGCAAAGGATTATCCGAACAAACCCATCCGCATCGTCGTGCCGTATCCGCCGGGCGGCGGCAATGACACGCTGGCACGGATTTTCGGGCAAAAGCTGACGGAGGCCTGGAGCCAGCAGGTGGTGATCGACAACCGGCCGGGCGCCGGGACCACCATCGGCGCGCAGATCGCCGCACGCGCAGTGCCCAATGGCTACACGCTGTTGCTGTCGTCGATTGCGACGCACGCGCTGGCGCCGAATCTCTACAAAAATCCCGGCTACGATCCGGTGAAGGATTTTTCGCCGATCACTTTGCTGGCAGTGGCGCCGACGGTGCTGGTGTTCAATAACGCGATGCCGTTCAAGAGCGTGCAGGATTTTGTGGCGGCGGCGAAAGCGTCACCGGGCAAATATTCCTACGCATCAGGCGGCGCCGGCACGCCGCCGCACATGGCCGGGGTGATTTTTGCGTCGATGAACGGCATCAATCTGCTGCATGTGCCGTACAAGGGTGGCGCGCCGGCACAGATCGATACCATCGCCGGGCAGACCAACATGATGTTCGATACCGCAGCGTCGGTGATGCCGCAGATCAAGGCCGGCAAACTGAAGGCCGTTGCGATTGCGCGCGACCAGCGTCTGCCTGAACTGCCGGAGGTCGCGACGTTCACCGAGCAGGGCGTCAAGGGTTACGAAGTCAACGCCTGGTATTCGATGCACGCACCGGCCGGCGTGCCGAAGGAAATCGTCGCCAAACTCCATGCGGAATTCGTGCGCATCCTCAAAACCCCGGAGATCACCGCGCGCATCAAGCAACTCGGCAGCGAGACGGTGGGCAACACGCCGGAACAGTTTGCAGTGTTCGTGCGTGCAGAGTCCGTCAAATACGCCAAGGCGATCAAAGACTCCGGCGCCAAGGCCGAATAAACGCGGCACTAAATGATGGCTGCTAGTATATTAACACATAAATAACGATATATATTTTATACTGCCGCATATCCACTTCAAGATGAGGAGTTGGTCATGCGACAGACTGAATTGCACCTTAGCGCCAAGGATCGCGAGTTGGTTGAATCATACCGGACGAAGGGTTTGCACCATGCGCGCGAAGTCAATCGGGCACATATTCTTTCAGCCCTTGATCGAGGTGTTTCGCAGGCCGAGATCATGGCGGTGCTCG
>JAKFUJ010000471.1 GCA_021732805.1 Betaproteobacteria bacterium
GCGCCGTGGATTCGTTGACGATGCGCCGTGTCAGCCGGATGGCATTGGCGGCCACCGCGCGGTCTTCTGCTGTCGACAGGTAGTTCGGCGCAATCGCCGGATGGGCGCGCGGATCGCCGGATGTGATGCGCACATGGCCGCGTGACGTCGGCCGCAGGTTGCAGACGCTGGCGGTGAACGCCGGAAACTTGTGCGGCGGCACGCCAAACCGATCGAGCGAAATCGGCTGCACATGATATTCAAGATTCGCCGTTGCCTGACCCGGATCGGATTTGGCGAACACGCCCAGCTGCGACGGCGGCATGGTCAGCGGTCCGGTGCGCTTCAACGCATACTCCAGCGCCATTTTGGCTTTGATCCACCACGAATCAAGCATGGCATTCAACGTCAGTGCATTCCGGATGCGGAACGCCATGCGCAGTTGCAGATGATCCTGCAGGTTGTCACCGACCGGCAGCGCATGCACCAGCGGTATGCCGTGCTGCTGCAACAGCGCGCCCGGCCCGATGCCGGACAATTGCAGAATCTGCGGACTGCCGATGGCGCCGGCCGACAGGATCGTTTCGCACCGTGCAGCGGCAAAACATTCTTCATTGCCCTGAAAAAATTCAACGCCGGTCACACGCCGCCCCTCCAGTCGCAGTTTTTTGACCAGCGCACCGGTGACCACTTTCAGATTGGGCCGGTTCAGCGCCGGGCGCAGGAATGCTTTCGCCGCGCTCCAGCGCATGCCGTTCTTCTGCGTCACTTCAAACCGTGACACGCCGAAGTTGTCTCCGCGGTTGAAATCATCGGTTTCCGGAATGCCGGCTTCAATCACGGCCTTACGGAATGATTCAATGATCTCCCACTGCACGCGCGGCGTCTCCACACGCAGTTCACCGCCTGCCCCGTGCTTCTCGTCGGCGCCGCGCCAGTGGTCCTCGATATCCATGAACGCAGGCAATACGTGTTGCCACGCCCAGCCGCTGTCACCGGTCAGTTGCGCCCACTCATCGTAATCGCGGGCCTGGCCGCGCAGATAGAGCATGGCATTGATCGACGATGAGCCGCCGAGCACGCGGCCGCGCGGATAGTTGATGACGCGGCCATTCAATCCCGCCTCGGGCACCGTCTGATAACACCAGTCGGTGCGCGGATTGCCGATGCAATACAAATAACCGACGGGTATGTGTATCCAGTGCCAGTTGTCTTTCCCGCCCGCTTCGAGCAGCAACACCGACACTGTCGGATCAGCAGACAGCCGGTTCGCCAGCAGGCAGCCCGCGCTGCCGGCGCCGACGATCACGTAGTCAAAGTTCCCCGGAAGATTGGCCATCACTGCGGATTGTAATCCGGGCTACGCCGGAGCATCCGCCGCCGCCATCACCACCGACGCCGCGTTTTCGGGACTCGCGGCACGAAACTGTTGCAGCACCCGGCGCAAACAATCCAGAAAGGCCTCGGCATTGCCTCCCAATGGCTGCCGTGCCTGATACACATAACCAAACAAAATCCAGCGCTCCGGCTCCAGCGGCCGCATCACTATGCCCCGCAAATCGATCGCCTGCGCGCAGATACGGTCGAGCATCGCCACACCAACGCCGTCGCGCACCAACTGGCAGGCCATCAGCGATGAGCGGGTTTCAACCGCGTACTGCGGACGCACGCCGCCCGAGCCGAAAAAATCATCCACCTGTTTGCGCCAGCGCTGGCCCGGCCACAATCCCAGCAGCGACTCCGGCGCGAGATCCTGTGCCGTAACCACCGGCTTCCCGGCAAGGCGGTGTTTTTCCGGCAGCATGGCCTCGACGCGCACCCGGAACAGCGGCCTGTTTTCGAGTTCCACCAGCGGATGCGACACCGGCAGCGAAATGATGCCGAGATCATAAAGACGCGTGCCCAAGCTGCTTTCGATGCCGAAACGCGACTGCATGTCCACCGAGACACGTATCCCGGGATGCGTCTCGCGGAACAATGCCAGCGCCGGCGATACCAGGCCTTGGCCGATGCGCGGCGCGGTGACCAGCCGCAACTGGCCCTGCGATCGCGAACGGATGTCGGCAACGATGCGCGGAATTTCGTCGAACCCCGCAAGAATATGTTCGGCTTCCTGATAAAAAATTTCCCCCTGGCGAGTCAGCGTCAGGCGGCGGCGTGTGCGGTTGAACAGGCGCAGCTTGGTTTCCGCCTCGAGAATGGCAATCAGCCGGCTCGCCGCCGGCGCGCTGAGGCTCATGCTTTCAGCGGCGGCCGAGAGTGAACCAGTGGCCACAATCAGTCTGAACAGGCGCAGCGCCCGGATGTTCACCATACAACACCGTATATCATATAAATATATGATTATAAATAATAATTTATTCACTATTCGAAAAAACTGAACCTAACATAAACTAATTCTAATTCGCGCAACAACAGGTTTTACTAGACTGGTTTCGAAATTGGCCAACCGGCGACCCAACAGTCGGCCCTGATCACTATTTGAGGAGAAACCAGACATGACACGCCCAGCACTCCAAAGCGGATGCATCGCCCTCGCACTGACCTGCTCTGCCGCACTCCTGACCCCCGCGGCAGCGCAATATCCCGAGCGCCCCATCCGGCTGTTCGTACCGTTCGCTTCCGGCAGCGCAACCGACATCTCGGCGCGCATTTACGCCGCGGAACTCGGCAAACAACTCAGCCAGCAGGTGGTGGCTGACAATCGCCCCGGCGCCGGCGGCGCAATCGGCATGCAACTGATCGCCCAGGCCGCGCCTGATGGCTACTCCATCGGTTATGCCGGCGCAGGACCATTGTCGATCAATGTCAGCGTCACCCCCAATCTGCCGTACAACGTCGCCAGGGACTTCACGCCCATTTCGCAGGCGGTGCAGGCGCCATTGATGATGGCCTGCTCGGTGACATTGCCCGTCAAGAACGTCCGGGATCTGGTCAATCTGGCCAAAGCCAAGCCCGGTGAACTGAGCAACGCCTCCGCCGGCACCGGCACCATCGGCTACCTCGCCGGCGAGTATTTCAAGATCCTGACCAAGACCAACATCCTGCACATCCCCTACAAAGGCGGCGCACAGGCGGCGCTGGATGTGATTACCGGCAACGTGCAGTTCATGTTTGATCCGATCAACGGCGTTTCGCCGCACATCAAATCCGGAAAACTGCGCGGCCTCGCCGTGACCGGTTTGAAGCGGGTGGAGGCATTCCCCGGCGTGCCGACGGTCGCCGAGTCCGGCGTGGCCGGTTATGAAGTCACCACCTGGGGCGGCATCATCGCACCGGCGGCAGTACCGAAAGCCGTCGTCACCCGGCTCAATGCCGAAATGCAAAAAGCCGCGAAATCACAGATGGTCAACGAGCGGTATGCGGCACTGGGCGCCGATCCGACCGCGGGCACGCCCGAACAGTTCGCCGAACTGATCCGCAAAGACACCGCGAAGTGGGCCGACGTCGTCAAACGTTCCGGAGCAAAGATCAACTGATTGCAGCGATACGGCCGCCGCCGCAAACGCGCAGCGGCCGTTATCCGAAGCAGGATGTTTTGCATCCCTCTTGTTCCCGGCTGCTTCGTTTTCCCGCACCAACACTGAATGTGACTCCCCACTGATGGATACCTCCGCCAACCGGCCGGGCATCGCCGAAATCAGGGCCCTGTTTGCACGCCGCAGCCTGTGGCAATCGTGGCTGGATGTTGAAGCCGCGCTCGCCGAAGTGCAGGCCGGGCTCGGCATCATCCCGCAGCATGCGGCAGCGGAAATCCGGCGCAAGGCCAATTTCGAAGCCCTGGACGAAAACGCGCTCATCGAAGACATGGCGCGCACGCGCGCGCCGATCCTCTCGCTGGCGCGCGCGCTTGGTGATGCCTGTGCAGGTGACGCCGGGGGCTA
>JAKFUJ010000407.1 GCA_021732805.1 Betaproteobacteria bacterium
CAACTGCCGCTCGCCGACGGCGGCGCCGACGGCATCGTGCTCACTTCCACCATCCTCGAAGACCGGCGCAGCCGCGCGGTACCGGAGATGGCGCTCGACCGCATCCGCGTGCCGGTGCTGGTGGTGCATCATCGCGAGGACGGTTGTCGTGCCTGCCTTTTCAGCGATATGCCGCGATTGATGGAACGGCTGACCACGCCGCCGCGCAAAGAACTGATCGCTTTCGACGGCGGCGTCAGTGTCGGCGACCCCTGCGAAGCGCGTTCCTATCACGGCTATAACGGCATTGAGAGCGATGTCGTGCAACGCATTGCGGCGTGGATCGCCAAACCCTGAATCTGCCGGCGCAGGACGCTCCGCTATAATCGCGGCTCTTTTCCGGAAGCCGCCATGCATCTTGTGATTCAGGGCGCGGACATCGAAACCCGCGATCTCAAGCAACTCGCCAAACTCTCCGGCGCCGGTGCGATTGACCGTCTCGCCGATACTGCATTCCGGCTGCGCAATGCGCAACCCGCTCCAGGCATCGCCGAACTCTGCGCAACGGCAAAACTTGATCACGGCTTCGTTCCTGAGAATCGCCGGCTGACGGATTTCAAACTGCTGGTGATGGACATGGATTCGACGCTGATCACCATGGAGACCATCGACGAGCTGGCCGACATGGTCGGCATCAAGGCCGAGGTGGCGAAAATCACCGAAAGCGCGATGCGCGGTGAAATCGAATACGACGAAAGCCTGCGGCGGCGGCTGGCGTTGCTCAAAGGACTGGATACCAGCGCGTTGCAGCGTGTGTATGACGAACGGCTGCGCTTTTCACCCGGCGCGGAAAACCTGCTCGTCAATGTTCGCGCTGCCGGCATCAAAACCCTGCTCGTGTCCGGCGGCTTCACCTACATGACCGACCGGCTGAAGTCGCGCGTCAAACTCGACTACACGCACTCCAACGTGCTCGAAATCAGCAACGGAAAATTAACCGGAGCGGTGATCGGCGACATCGTCAACGCCGACGCCAAGCGCGCGTCGCTGCTGCGTGTCGCAAAAGCGCTCGGAATTTCATCTGCGCAGATCGCCGGCGTCGGCGACGGCGCAAACGATCTCAAATTCATGGCGGAATGCGGCGTCAGTGTCGCGTATCACGCGAAACCGGTGGTGCGCGAAGAAACCACCTATGCCCTTAATTGTTCCGGGCTTGACGCGATGCTGTGGCTGCTTTCGGCAGAGATAAATTAGTTAAATAAATCAATAACTTACGTTGAAATGATGCCGTCCGCCTTGCCGTGCTTCACTGCCCGGCTGCAGTCAACAGCAATCCGGTTTCTGCATCAGCATTTTTTGCCCTCTCACTGTCGGGCGCACTCTGCACCTCATCGCGGTGCCTGCTAAACAGTCGGGCGGCTCAGTAGACCGGAAAACGGGTTTCGCCGTTGAGCCCGTACGGCCGCATCGGCCCCGACCCGTCGCTGCACATGCCGTAAATGAACGGAAAACCGTCACGGCCCGGCGTCAGGAAGCGCAGATCCTTGAACCAGACGCACAGCGATGCCGTATCGCTGTCTATGCGGTGCAGGGCCGGATAGGCCGCGAACCAGCGGAAGAAAGCAAAATCCGGATGTTCGAACACCGCGCGCGCCGCAGCCTGCTGCCCGCCATTGCCCAATCGCAGATCGGTTTCCCAGATCGCCTGATCCAGCGGCCGGTAAACCGCGTCCAGCCTGGCAATGAATCCCGCGTCGCCCCCTAGTTGCAACACCTCATTGCGAATCAGGTTGATGTGACTGTAACGATAAGCCTCGGCATTTTCGACCACGACCATCCAGTTGAACGGTGATACCGGTCGCGGCATCGCAGTCACCCGCGCCTGGGTGATGCCCTCAGCCCGCGCATAACGTTCACCGAAATCAACGGCTTGTTGCAGCAGTGCGTATTGCAGCACCACGTAACCGACAAGCACTGCGAGGCCCGCCACCGCCGGTGCACGTGAACGACGCCAGACCAGCGACAGCAGACCGCCAATGATGATGCCGGAGAACCACAGATCGATGATAAAGGTGGTGCCGATGCCATGCCTGAAATCCGACAGCGGCGCAAAAATCATGGTGCCAAAGGTGGTGATCCAGTCGCCGGCGATATGCACTGCCAGCGACATCGCCACCACCGGCGCATAAGTCTGCCAGCGCGGTCCGCTGCGCCAGATCAGCGCAAAAATCCATGCCAGCAGGATGGTCCACAACGGCAGCATCAGCAGCGAATGGGTCACGCCGCGATGATGGTAGAGATAGGACAGCGGTGAAATCCACGACGCGACAACATCGGTGTCGGGAAATGCCGCCACCAACGCACCGATGGCAACGCGACGCCCCAGCGGCAAAGCGGGTTTTTCGAGACCGGCAGTGGCGCGCGCCAGCAACGCGCCGGACAGCGCGTGGGTCAGGGTGTCCATTAGAACAGTGGTGAATGATGAGTGATGAAAGCGGAACTGAAAAACGGAACAAGGCCGCGGATTTCACGCGCATCACTCATCATTCATCACTCCGCACTGTCAGTTCAGTCCCAGCGGTCATCGCGAACCTGGATTTGGCCGTTTTCGATACGCACCGGAAATTTGGCGGTCGGCTCATACGCCGGCGCCGAAAGTGCTTCCCCGCTGCGCACGCAAAAGCGCGCGCCGTGGCGTGGACAGATGATCTGGTCACCGTCAAGCACGCCGCTGGCCAGTTCGCCGCCGTCATGGGTGCAGACATCCTCGATGGCAAAATATTCGCCGTTGATATTGAACACGGCAACCGTGGTGCCGTCGACATCGACCACCCTGCTGGCGCCGGGCGACAGCTCACCCGCCGCGGCTACGCTAACCCAGTCCGACATGATTAAATCGCGACGACTTCCATGTCAGGCTCGATCTGCCGTACCAGATTTTCGATGCCGGCCAGCGTACCCGACAGCGAACTGGGACAGCTGCCGCAGGCGCCCTGGTAATGCACGGACAGCTTGTTGCCTTCGAGACCCATCACATAAAGATCACCGCCGTCGCTTTGCAGATACGGCCGGATCTGTTCGTCGAGTATGGCGTTGATCTTGTCGAGCCGCTCGCGGTCTTCAGCGCTCAACTTGGACATGTCCATGGCCTCGCCCGACTGTTCGGCCAGTTGCGCGGATTGGGCATCGGCCGTGGGCGCCTCACGGATCGGCACCGCCAGATCGCGCATCAGGTCCTGCCAGTCGGCGCTGCCATCCTGGGTCACGGTAATCCAGTGATCGACATAAAACACGTTGGTGACATGCTCAATATCGAACAGCGCCATCGCCAGCGGATCACCGATCGCCTGCTCCGGTTTGTCGTACGACCGGGTGACGCCCCAGGTCAGCGGTTCACGCAGGATGAACTTCATCGCGTTCGGATTGGGGGTCGGTTCGATTTCGGCGATTTTCGGCATGATCAAGGCAAACTAATCGCACAAACAGTCATCAGACCGTTCGTGCGCACAAATCTCCCCTCTACCTTTGGAAGAGGGGTCGGGGGTGAGGGTGCGGCATTGCAGAAGAAACAAAACAAAATCCAATCCTATTCGGTGGAAGCCGTGTCAGTACCGGCAAAGGCCGCATGCAGTGTGTGCCACGGCAGGATCGCACATTTGACGCGGGTCGGCAGGTCGCGCACACCCGCAAACACCGTCAGCCGTCCGAGGTGGTGCGGCGCCGCCGGATCGAGTTTGCCGGTGGTCATGTCACGGAACTCCTGCACCATCTGCTCGGCATCGGCTTTGCTCTTGCCCTTGACGATGGCGGTCATCATCGATGCCGAGGCCTTGCAGATTGCGCAGGCCTCGCCCTCGAAACCCACCGCCTCAACGGTG
>JAKFUJ010000152.1 GCA_021732805.1 Betaproteobacteria bacterium
CAGAACATCGCTTCAACTTGGCATGATCGATTTTTCAACCCTCATAAAATCAAAGATTTGCACGCGTGTGCGCTTGGTCGCTTCGCTCCCCACGCGCTCGCGCATCACTTTTTCAACAACCTGTTAGCGTGACCGTGGTTCGAACCTGATGCGTGGCGGCGTAAAATGTCCAAACCATGCGTCTTCAATGCGCCAAACCGCCTTCATGTCTTCCGCGATCCGTTTCATAACCGGCCGCTTCGGCCGCGTCGCGCTGCTGGCGATGGACGCGCCGCTGGTCACGCATGCCCATCATCACTGCCACGTGTTGATAAAAACGGCCGGCGCCGATGCGCTGTTTCAGGTGCGCGGCGTACCCTGTCCGCTGACCGACCATGACGCGGTGCTGATCAATGCCTGGGAGTCGCATGCCTACGAGCACTCGGCGCCCGCCGCCGCAGCGGCGACCGGAATTCTCGCGCTGTATATCGAGCCGGCATGGCTGGAGGATTGTGATCTGACCCGCGTTGGCAGCGATCCGGTGCAGTGTTTCACGCGGCCGGTAATTTCGATCACGCCACGGCTCAAGGACGCCGCGTTGACACTCGCCGCGTTGCTGGCGGGGGGCCACTCTGATGCGGCTGCCTGCGAGTCGGCGCTGGTCGGGTTGCTGCTGTCGGTGCTTGTTGCCCAGCAGCCGTCGCCACACGCCAGCGTTGCCATCAGCCGGCCTCATCATGGTCCATCCGACGCACGCATCCGCCGTGCCATTTCGATGCTGCACGCCAATCCCGGCGACATACCCGACATGGGCACGCTGGCTTCGCGCTGCGGGCTGTCGCGCGCGCATTTTTTCGAGCTGTTTCGCAGCAACACCAATCTCAGCCCGCTGCTCTACGTCAATGAACTGCGCATGGAAGCGGCCTTCGTGCAGCTTGCGCAGACACAGGATGCCGTGGCCCACGTCGCGAGCGGTCTGGGCTTTTCTGCGCCTGGCCACTTCACCCGTTTTTTCCGCAATCACATCGGAGTCTCGCCGCGGGCCTACCGCAGCACAGTCGTCGCCAGGGGTGTGGCCGCGACGGCCTCCTGAATCACAGCCGCGCTTTTTGCACCACCGCATTAGCAGGCAGCAAAATAATCCGACTCCAGGGTAATTCCGGCGAACCGGTCATCGTCCGCAAGGGAATACTCCGCCTACAATCAACGGCAACCATGCCTGCCGGGAATATTTCCACCATTGCGCGCGGCGCCGGAACCATCGGCCAGCCGTTGCCGCGGTTTGAAGACGCCGCGCTGCTGACCGGCGCGGGTCGTTATGCCGATGATCTCGGGATCAAGCGGGGCACGCTGCATTGTGCGGTGCTGCGTTCCCCCCACGCCCACGCCCGACTGCTGAGCCTGGACATCGCCGCCGCGCTGGCGTTGCCCGGTGTACGCGCGATACTCACCGGTGACGATGTGCGGCAGTGGTCGGCGCCGTTCGTGTCCGGCATCAAGCAGTCGATGCGGCACTGGTGTCTTGCGGTGGAGCGGGTGCGCTACGTTGGCGAACCGGTGGCGGTGATTGTGGCAACGGATCGTTATGTTGCCGAAGACGCCCTTGAGCTGATTCACGTGGAATACGAAATCCTGCCTGCGGTCGTCGGCATTGAACGGGCGCTGGCGCCGGATGCGCAGCCGCTGCACGATGAAATCGCCGGTAACGTGGCGTCGGACCGCAGTTTCCGCTACGGGGATCCTGATCACGCATTCTCCGCCGCAGATCACAAAATCAGTCTGACCATCGAGTATCCACGGAACTCATGCACTCCGATTGAATGCGGCGTGGTCGTCGCCGACTATCGCACGGACGACGGCGGTTTTGATGTGCTGTCCAATTTCATGGGGCCGTATTCGCTGCATGCGGTGATGGCGCTGGCATTAAAGGTTCCCGGCTCCAGACTGCGGCTGCGCAACGCGCCGGATTCGGGCGGCAGCTTCGGCGTCAAGCAGGCGCTGTTTACCGCGATCGTCGCGGTATGCCTTGCTTCGCGCAAGGCGCGCGCGCCGGTGAAATGGGTGGAGGACCGCCTGGAGCATCTGCAGGCGGCGACATCGGCGACCGCGCGGCGCACCCGCATCGAAGCCGCGGTGTCCGCGGACGGGCGCATTGCTGCGCTTGATTACGACCAGATCGACGACTGCGGCGCTTATCTGCGCGCGCCGGAACCGGCGACGCTGTATCGCATGCACGGCACACTGACCGGCGCCTATGATATTGCGCACCTCCGGGTGCGTAACCGGGTTGCGCTGACCAATGCCACGCCCACCGGGCTGGTGCGCGGCTTCGGCGGGCCGCAGATGTATTTTGCGCTGGAGCGGCTGGTCGACCGCATTGCCATTGAACTCAAGCTTGATCCGCTGGAAGTGCGGCGACGCAATCTGGTGCGCGCATTTCCGTATCGCGCTGCCGCCGGCGCAGTGCTCGATTCCGGCGACTATGCCGGGATGATGGAGCAGGCCTGCGCGGCAGCACGGCACTACGAATTGCTGGCGCGTCGCGCGCGCGCGCGCGCCGAAGGGCGTCTTTACGGCATCGGTTACGCGGCGGTTGTCGAACCCTCGATCTCGAACATGGGCTACGTCAGCAATGCGCTCACCGCGGACGAACGTGAACGTGCCGGCCCCAAGAATGGCGCCATTGCCACCGCAACCGTCAATGTCGATCCGCTGGGTTCGGTTGCCGTCATTGTCGCCTCAACTCCGGCGGGACAGGGCCATGCCACGGTGCTCGCCCAGGTGGTTGCCGCAGCACTGGGTCTTGCGCCTGACGACATCACCGTCAACGTCGAGCTCGATACGCAAAAAGATGCATGGTCGGTGGCCGCCGGCAACTACTCGAGTCGCTTCGCCGGCGCCGTCGCCGGCGCGGCCCATCTGGCGGCGATCAAGGTACGCACCCGCATGGCGCAGCGTGCTGCGCATGAGCTGGGCGTTGCCGCCGATGCCATCGAGTTTGCCGAAGGCATGCTGCGCGTGCGAGGTGACGCAGCGCGTGCGCTGGCTTTCCGTCGCGTCGCCGGCACGTTTCACTGGTCGCCCGCAAGTCTGCGGGCGGACGAATTACCGGCCTTGCGTGAAACCGCGTGGTGGAATCCCGCGACGCTGGCGGCGCCGGATGCCGGGGACCGGGTCAACGCTTCCGCCGCCTACGGTTTTGTGTTCGATATCTGCGCGGTCGAGGTCGAGCGCGCCACCGGCCGCGTGCGGGTGGATCGCTATGTCAGTGTGCATGACGCCGGCCGTCTGCTCAATCCGGCGCTGGCGGAGGGGCAGATACGCGGCGGCTTTGCGCAGGGGGTCGGCGCGGCACTATACGAAGAGTTTGTTTATGCGGATGATGGCGCGTTGCTGTCCGGCACCTTCGCCGATTATCTGGTACCTACGGCCCATGAGACGCCGGAGTTGACGATCGCGCATCGGGAATCACCTTCGCCGGTGACGCCGCTGGGCGCCAAGGGCATCGGCGAAGGCAGCAACATGAGTACGCCGGTGGCGGTGGCCAACGCGGTTGCCGATGCGCTTGGTGTTCGTGATGTGCGGCTGCCGCTGACGCCGCGGCGCGTCATTGAACTGATCGCCGACGAGGAACCGGCGCCGCCGCCGGAAAACGCCGGCCGTGCGGTCGCCGGCAAATCAGGTAAAACGCTGGCGGCCAGTGGTGAAGCGCGCATTCACGCCGCGCCCGAACAGGTGTTCGCGGCACTTACCGACCCTGCCATGCTTGCAAAAATCATTCCCGGCTGTTCGGGTATGACCATGGTCGGCAAGCATCAGTACCGGACCGAAGTCACGCTCGGCGCCGGCCCGGTACGG
>JAKFUJ010000202.1 GCA_021732805.1 Betaproteobacteria bacterium
CATTCGTCGACGGTTTCGACGGCCGCGTGCTGGTGCTGGCTGAAAGCCTGGGCCGCCGCGAAACCATGATCGAGTATTTCGCGGAATACGATCTCAAACCGGCGCAAGCCGCGGATTACGCGCAGTTCATTGCCGGCGATGCGAAATTCGTGCTGAGTGTCGCACCATTGCAGACCGGCTACATCGATACCGGCGCGCGCATTGCGGTCATCACTGAAAACGAGCTCTACGCAGCGCTGGCACGCAACCGCGCCGTGCGCGATGCCAAACGCACTACCCCGGAAAACATGCTGCGCGACCTGTCCGAGGTCAAGATCGGCGATCCGGTGGTACATGAACAGCACGGCATCGGTCGTTATGTCGGCCTGCAGACGCTGGATCTCGGCGAAGGCGCCACCGAATTCCTGACGCTGGAATATGCCAACGCCGACAAACTGTATGTGCCGGTATCGAGCCTGCACCTGATCAGTCGTTACAGCGGCGCTTCCGCCGATCAGGCGCCGTTGCATCAACTGGGCAGCGGACAGTGGGACAAAGCGAAGAAAAAAGCTGCCGCACAGGTGCGGGATACCGCCGCCGAACTGCTGGCGCTGTATGCGCAGCGTGCGGCGCGCGAAGGTTACGCCTTCAGTCTCAGGCCCCATGATTACGAGGCCTTCGCCGAAGGTTTTCCGTTCGAGGAAACGCCGGACCAGGCCGCGGCGATCAACGCCACCATTGAAGACCTTAAAAGCGCCAAGCCGATGGACCGCCTGATCTGCGGCGACGTCGGCTTCGGCAAGACCGAGGTCGCCTTGCGCGCCGCGTTTGTTGCTGTAGCCGACGGCAAACAGGTTGCCGTGCTGGTGCCGACGACACTGCTCGCGGAACAGCATTTCAACACCTTCTCCGACCGTTTCGCTCAGGTGCAAGATACGTGGCCGGTGAAGATCGCCGAGTTTTCGCGTTTCCGTTCAACCAGTGAAACCAATGAAGCGCTGGCCGGGATTGCAGCGGGCCGCGTCGACATCGCCATCGGCACGCACAAGTTGATAGGGAAAGACATCCATTTCAAGAACCTCGGCCTGGTGATCATCGACGAGGAACACCGCTTCGGCGTGCACCAGAAGGAACGGCTGAAAGCCCTGCGCGCCGAAGTCGATGTACTGACACTGACTGCGACGCCGATTCCGCGCACGCTGGCGATGTCGCTCGAAGGTTTGCGCGATTTTTCGGTAATCGCCACTGCGCCGCAACGCCGGCTGGCGATCAAGACCTTTGTCGCGCGTTACGCCAAGTCGTTGATCCGCGAAGCGGTGCTGCGCGAACTGAAGCGCGGCGGCCAGGTGTATTTCCTGCACAACGACATTGACACCATCCGCAATGTCGAGGAAGAAATGACTCGATTGCTGCCGGAAGCGCGCATCCGTATCGCCCATGGCCAGATGCGCGAGCGCGATCTGGAACTCGCCATGCGCGATTTTTACCAGGGCCGTTTCAACGTGCTGCTGTGCACGACCATCATCGAAACCGGCATCGACATCCCCACCGCCAACACCATCATCATCAACCGCGCCGACCGTTTCGGACTGGCGCAGTTGCATCAGTTGCGCGGACGCGTCGGCCGTTCGCACCATCAGGCCTATGCCTACCTGCTGCTGCCCGACGAGGGCAACATCACCGCCAGTGCAAAAAAACGTCTGGAAGCCATCCAGTCGATGGAAGAACTCGGCTCGGGATTTTTCCTTGCCATGCACGACCTCGAAATCCGCGGCGCCGGCGAAGTGCTGGGCGATTCGCAGTCCGGCGAAATGCAGGAAATCGGTTTCAATCTGTATTGCGCGATGCTCGACACCGCAGTGAAGTCGCTGAAAGCCGGCAAGGAGCCGGATCTCAATGCCCCGCTGGGCGTCACCACCGAAATCAACCTGCACACGCCGGCACTGCTGCCCGATGCCTATTGCAGTGACGTGCATGAGCGGCTGGTGCTCTACAAACGGCTGGCCAACTGCGGCACTGATGATCAGTTGCAGCTATTACAGGAAGAATTGATAGACCGTTTCGGTGAGCTGCCGGATCCGACACGCACGCTGATTGACAGTCACCGCCTGCGCATCCACGGCAAACCGCTGGGCATCGCCCGCATCGACGCCAGCGACAACGCGATCCAGTTGCAGTTCGTGCCCAACCCGCCGATCGACCCGATGAAAATCATCAAACTGATCCAGACCAAAAAGAACTACAAGCTCGCCGGGCCAGACCGGTTGCGCATCGACATCAAAATCCCCGAACTGAAGGCGCGCGTTGCCGAGATTCGCAAGGTGTTTGCCGAACTGTCGTAGACTGTGTTTCGTCATGATCATACGCATCTGCAAACTACTGTTGTTCGCCGCAGTACTCTCCGGTATCAGCCTGCCCGGGCGGGCGCAAACACCGTTGATGGGCATTGTCATCATGCACGGCAAAGGCGGTTTGCCATCCGGCCTGGTAAAGCCGCTTGCCGATGGACTGCAAAACAGAGGTTATCGGGTCGCCAGCCTGGAAATGCCGTGGTCCGGACAGCGTCATTACAACAAAGATGTGGCAGCGGCCGAACAGGAAGTCACCGCAGCGCTAGATGACCTGCGCAGCAAAGGCGCGACAAAACTGTTTGTCGCCGGACACAGTCAGGGCGCCGTATTCGCACTCCATTACGCCGGCAGGCATCCGCTGGACGGACTGGTCATCATCGCGCCCGGAGGCGATGTCTCCACCCGTTTCTACCGCCAGCAGGTCGGCGCTTCGGTCGCACGTGCGCGCAGCCTGGTTGCATCAGGCAAGGGCAATGAGCGCGGGGAATTTGATGAATTCGAAGGCGGCCGGGGTAATTGGGCTGTCAACACAACCGCAGCGATTTATCTGACCTGGTTCGATCCCGACGGCGCGATGAATCAGGAAAAATCCTCGCGCGCGCTGCCCAAATCACTGCCGGTGCTGCACGTGGCGCCGGCATCGGATTACCCGGCCCTGCTGCGAGCGAAACAATCGATGTTCAACGCGCTGCCCGACCATCCGCTGAAAAAACTGCATGAACCGAATGCCGATCATCGCAGCGCACCGGCGGCGTCGGTGGATGAAATCGCGCGCTGGATCGCAGAAGTTGGTTCACGAAATTGACTGATACACCCCGTTCGGGCTGAGCCTGTCGAAGCCCGCTGCCCTTCCCATTCCCCGGATAACGGCCTGCGGCCTCATCCGGGCTACATACTCGGACCGTTAGTTCGCGGCCTGCGGTTTCGCTTACCGCCTCAACTGACAGCGTTCGAATGAAAAATCAGAGTCGTAGCCTGGATAAGGCCGCAGGCCGTAATCCGGGAGATGTTACGCTCAGGCACTCAAACAATCCCGGCTTCAAACCACATCCCCCGGATTACGCTTCGCTTATCCGGGCTACACACTGCTTGTGGTTTCGCTTACTACTTCAGTTGACGGCATTCGAATGAAAGATCAATCCCGCATGCTCGCGCAAGGCATGAAATTTGATTTTCGGCCATTGCTCTGCAGCAACATCGATTTCAATCGGGTTTGACGCCAGGAACGCCGGTGCACCGACGGCATCGTGGGCGACGCGGTGTGAGTTGGCGTCGATGAAACGCTGCAATTCGCGTTCGTCATCACAGGTCACCCAGCGCGCCGCGACATAACGCGCCGGCGCCAGCCGCACCTCACAGCCGTATTCATGTTTCAGCCGGTGCGCGACCACTTCGAACTGCAACTGGCCGACGGCGCCGAGCAGCAGCAGGGTGCCCGCCACCGGCTTGAACACCTGGATCGCGCCTTCCTCCCCCAGTTGCGCCAGTCCGGTGCGCAAC